>NZ_JBPBBA010000019.1:0-71283 GCF_050896395.1 Nioella aestuarii
GGGATTTCCTGGACCCACCCCAAACCGATCAACACCCGCGCCCTCCAGCCATAAAGGAGGGCGCGGTTTTTTGTTGGCAGCAGTCCGACAGGCTACCCTGTCACATGGTGGTTCTGGAACAGCTGCTTGGCTTCGGAAAGCATGACGCCCAGGGCCTCTTTTTCACCCGGTTCGCCCTCCAGTTCCGAAACTGCGAGCTCCAGTGTCACGAAGGCATCTTGAAGATCACTGAGACCACTCACCGCCGCCAAACCCGCCGCCAGATGAGCCGTGTCTGTCACCTCCTGCATGGAGCCGTTCCCGTCAATGAGGTCCGAAAGCCGGTCCAGAAGAGTCGCCAATTCCGCAATTGCAGAAGAAATGACCCCGGGCGTCACCACGCCCCCCTGCGATTGATCTGAGCCAGCCGCCTCGACCAGCTGACCGGGAAACAGACGATTGAATAGCGCGATCAGGGCCGCGCGCGTCAAGGGTTTGACCAGAACGTCATTCATTCCGGCCTCGTGGAAGCGCTCTATCTCTGATGGCAGGGCATGTGCGGTCAACGCAACGATGGGAACGGAGGCATTGGGGCCGTCACTGCCCCGAATGGCCTGGGTCGCCGCGATCCCGTCCTGTCGGGGCATACTGATATCCATCAGAATGAGCGCAAATGGCGTCGCGGCGGCCAAAGTCTGAGCCTCGATCCCGTCGGATGCCTGTACCGTCTTGCAGCCGAGATCCACCAGCAATTCCCTTACAATCAACCGGTTGATGTCGTTATCTTCGACGATCAGAACCGTTATGCTGTCCTTCAAACGCATCGGACGGGGCTGATCATCCGGCTCGGCCGCTACCCCTGCCTCGGGTGGCTCCATGTCCGCGTCTGAAGCTGGCGGAAGAGGGATGGAAAACCAAAATTCAGATCCCTGACCGGGCGCACTGCGCACGCCGATGCTGCCCCCCATTGCGCCGACCAGCCGACGCGCAATACCAAGACCAAGTCCGGTTCCCTCGACCTCTCGGGAATAGCGGGTATCGAGCGTCACGAAGTCATCGAAAATACGCGGTTGGTCCTCGGACGGGATGCCGATGCCAGTATCCGCCACGCAGAACTCGATCATGTCGCTGTCAGACTGTCTCTGGGCTGACAGGGTAATCTGACCATCGCGCGTGAACTTGATGGCATTCGCCACAAGGTTCACGATCACATGAAGGGCACGGGTTCTGTCTCCGACCACCTGGCCCAGATCATCCTCAATCCGAACATGCAGCTGGTTGCCCCGCGCCTCTGCCTGCATCGACTGACTGTCCGCAACATCCTGCAAAAGCGTTGCTGGATCAAAGGCTTCCGGGCGAAGTACGGTCTTGCCCGCATCATCGAGGGAAATGTCTAGCACAGAGTTGACGTGGTGCAGCAACATCTGTCCGGACCGGCCCATGATATCGACGAACCCTGTCTGACGTTGGGAAAGGTCGGTGCCTGAGAGCAGCTCCAACCCTCCGAGGATACCATTGAGAGGCGTGCGCATCTCGTGGCTCATGACAGCCAGAAACTCTGCCTTCGCCTTCTCTCCCGCCAACGCCTTGTCTCGGGCATTGACCAACTCTCGCTCGGCGGCGAGACGATCCGAGATGTCCCGGACGAAGGCGACGAAGATTTCTCCCTCTTCGCTTTCTGCGGTGTTGACTGACAGCTCTACCGGAAACACCCGACCCAGCCGGTCCCTTGCCTCCATTTGCACCAGCCCCTTCCCCAGAAGCCGTCGCTGCCCGCCTCGCAAATGGGCATCCATACCCGCTTGATGGGCTGCTTTCAGGTGATCCGGGATGATCAGATCAGCCATTTGCGCGCCAAGCGCCTCTTCGCGGGAATAGCCAAAGATCCGCTCGACCGCCCTGTTGCAATCCAGAATGGTGCCGTCGCGGTCTACCACCAGCACGCCATCAGACGACGTGCTGACGATCGTGCGAAGTCGTCCTCGGGCCCGTGCAATCTCGGCGGTTCTGCGGCGCCCCACCAAAAGAGACCAGACCAGAGCAACCACAGCGGTGGTCAGGACCATGACAAGCGACAGAACCAGAACAGCCAGATCTCGCAAAGCATCTGCAACCCGTTCCCGTTGTCGTTCAGAGAGGGTAGCAAACACTTGCAACGATTCCAGCGTGACGAACCGAAGATCCTGCCGCATTTCATCTATCTGATCGGCAAGTTCATCAAGACCCGCCCTCAGATCCGCATCTGGCCCATCAATTAAGGGAAGCGCCGTGTCGAGCTGAAGGACAATCTGGTCCACGGTCGAAGCCACTTCGGATTCCGCCCTGACCTGTTCCATCAGCCGAGAAAGCTGCAACGTTCGCATTCGCGAATAGAACACATCAAACCGTCGGCGGACATTCTGCAAGGCGGTCTCAGTATGGGCGTGCTGAGCATTGTGGACAGCAGCACTCAACGTCAAAAGCTCTACTTCCGACTGTGCAATGCTCCACTGAGAGCTTTCGGCATTTGCCGTGGCAAGGGCGTCAAGTTCACTTCGCGCATCCGCACTCAGCAACCAGATTCCCACTAGGCACGCGCTGATCAACGCTAGGACAATTGCGCCCCCAACCAGGTTGCTGTTTTGTCTGAGGGGCTTGTTCACTTTGTGTCTCTGGGGTGAAGGGCGGTCAGGGGCATAGGGTGACTTTCGGTCAAAGATATCCCGAGTGTAGGCGGCATACCCTTTGAACAAAACCTGTGCGATTGGACATCGACGGCACGTGCACACAAAAAACTACGCAGTATGATTGCCCGGGGCACTGGCATGATCGCCTGAAGATGTTATCAAATAAACGCAAAACCGATTGTTTCACCAATGAGGTAGTTCCTTGTCACAAACCGTAATCGTGTCCGGCGGCGCTGGCTATATCGGATCCCATGCCTGCAAAGCCCTGAATGCCGCTGGATTCATTCCTGTAGTGTTCGACAACCTGTCAACCGGCTGGCGGGACGCGGTCCAGTTCGGGCCCTTCGAAGAAGGCGATCTTCTGGACCGGTCCAGGCTGGACGAGGTCTTTGCCAAACATAATCCCGCCGCCGTCATGCATTTTGCCGCTCTGAGCCAGGTTGGTGACTCCATGAAGGATCCCGGCCGCTATTGGCGCGAGAACGTGGTTGGAGCGCTGAACCTGATCGAGGCAACCGTTGCCGCGGAATGCCGTCATTTCGTGTTCTCCTCGACCTGTGCCACCTATGGCGAACAGGACGCCGTAACGCTCACCGAAGATTCACCGCAAATACCGATCAACGCCTATGGCGGGTCCAAACTCGCGATAGAAGGCATGTTGCGGGATTTCTCGGCCAGATATGACCTGGACAGCGTGATCTTCCGGTACTTCAACGTTGCGGGTGCCGATCCGGACGCCGAACTGGGCGAGTTTCATCAGCCCGAAACCCATCTGATCCCACTCATGCTGGATGCGATTGAAGGAAAGCGCCCCGCCCTGACGATATTTGGAACGGACTATCCCACTCCAGATGGAACCTGCATCCGCGACTATGTGCACGTCATGGATCTGGTGGATGCCCATGTGCTTGGGTTGAAATGGCTTCAGGCCGACAAGGGTTCGCGGGTGTTCAATCTCGGCACCGGATCAGGCTTTTCGGTGCGTGATGTGGTCGAAGCAAGTCGCGCCGTTACCAATCGCGAAGTGCCGATGACACTTGGCGAACGGCGGCCGGGCGACTGCTCCAAACTGGTGTCGGGAAGCGCCCGCGCAATCGAGGAGCTCGGCTGGGAACCCAAACGCTCCACCCTGAACCAGATGATCGCGGATGCCTGGCGCTGGCATCAGGGCAAAGGTTTTGCCCGTTAGGGATCTTGAATAACGATGCGTTCAAGTTGCCAGATGCTACGCGAATAGATGATCTCGGACTGATATTCGGGATTGTCGTCATAGGGGTAGACCAGCCACAGCGGGCCTTGGTCGCGCAAGGACATCGGCTGGCCATTGCGCAAAAAGGCAATGATCGGGCCGCCTTCGACTGCGTCGCTCAGAGGAATTTCAACGGCGTAGTCATTGGCTGCAATGGCCTGCAGTACGCCAGCGTCCACCTCAAGGGCTTGCACGAAATCAATCAGCGGCGTGCCGGTGAATTCCTGCTCCCCTTCGGTCCAGATCGTCGAAGTTGTGAAGGTTTCTGTTGCGATGGCTTCCAGATCCGCGCGGGTAAAGCTAATTTCGGTTTCGGGCCCTGTGACGCTGAGCAAGACGGCGTCATGCCCGTCGGCCCAGGCCTGCCCCCCCAACTGCACCAGCACAAATGTCGTCATGACCGCCAGCAAGCGGCAGACAAATGACCAACAGGGGTGCACTACGTTCATTCCATCCTCCACTTTTGGCGAACCCTACCGATCCCAAATCAAGCAATAAAGCTTCGATACGGGCAAGCAGATCAGTTTTCACCTGTCCAACCGGATATAGACCTATACGATAGAATAGGTCTCTGGTGCCGATGCTTCGAAACACCCGAGCAACGGCTTTGAGCCAGTTGCGCAAACGCTATCACAGGTTAGGATCCCAAACTGGATTAGACCAGGATGAGCAGTCGCGGATCTGCCCAAGATCACACTCCGTCATGCCTGGGTAGGCTAAACTGAACAGGAGACGTCCTTTCTCAAGATAGCCCTAGGCAGGTTCAAACCTTGGACAGCACGCGTAATGGCTTTGGCCCCACGCCAAGTCGTTCGCCTGAAGGACGGCAATAGCGCGTCAGCATTTCCTCAGAACATCTGCCGGGCCTTGCAGTTTTGGCGAAGGTAGGTAGCTCGAAAAACGCATGGCCAGGCCTCGCTTGCACCAACAAAACACCTCGTATAATAGTTAAGAACTCAACCTTGAAAGATTAAAGATGAGCCGGAAAGAATATCTTCTTAAATATGCAAAGACTTCCGGACGCGGAATGGAAGTGGCACCCTATTTTAACCCCACATTAAAAAAGTCTGATGGATTTGACATACTAACCCTAGACGTCTTTAATTCTCAAGAGCTGCGCGAAAGGGCCACTCAAGACGAAAACATTGACGCCGCGAGCGTTTTGGAAATAGAGGATGTCGATCTTGTCGGTGACGCGTCTCGGCTTGGCGAGATCATCAAGGAACAAGGATTGGAAGGACAGTTTGATTATGTCATTTCGTCTCACAATTTTGAACATCTTCCGAATCCGATTCTCTTTCTCCAAGGTGTGAGCGTTGCACTTAAACCCGGCGGAATACTGTCAATGGCGCTGCCAGACTGCAGGGCATGTTTCGATCATTACCGCATGCCCACGCGGCTTGTTGATTGGTTGCGTGCGTATCATGAAGAACACAAGCAGCCGACGCCGGAAACGATCTTCGACTCTTCCGTGAATTTCGCGAACTATATGCGCGGTGGTGTCGAAAAACTGGGCATGCACGTAGGTAAAGACTCTCTCAATAACTTCCGGCCGACCGAAAGGGTTCGCGCCTCTTATGCCGCTTATCTGGAAAATCGCGCAACCCCCGGCCCCTACCAAGACAGTCATTGTAGCGTTTTCTTTGCTGAAAGCCTGGAGCTAATGCTTCTCGATTTACGCCACTTGGGCCTGATTGATCTGAATACTATTGAAACAATTCCAACCAATGGTTTGGAGTTTTACATCCACTTGAGAAAATCAGATAACGTAAATGAAGAACAGATTGATGATTCCGAATTTTATATTCGACGCGCTGCGCTTATGAACCTAGTAGTCGAAAACCTCGGAAACCCAGGAATTCGCAATATTCAGGGAAATTCAGGGAAAGCAATCCTAGCGCGATCATTTAGAAAAGTAGAGTCCGGAGCACGGATGCTAAACTCCAAGATTCTTGGCAATGAACGCGCGAAGAAGATAGATCAATGGTGGAGAAGTAAAAGGAAGAGAAGGTCAAATTAGTTTTCCTATCTGCATCAAATCTCCTTACAGTCAGATTTGAAGACTAATTTTCGAATGAACCCGGCCCAATTCAAGAGGTGCGCATTCCCAACTGCTGTAAGAAAAGAAGGTTATTTTAATCACCTACTACCCAAATCTTGTGAAAATACCGTCGCACCACGCGGAAAGCTAACCCTTTTGCGAAGACTGGAATCTACAAGCAATTGACTGGCTCCGGAGCGGGGAACCTCCAACGGCCGTTCTAATGGTTCGCTTGATGTTGCTCTTGCAACCGTCACCCTAGAGCACCAGGACAACCGCCACAGACGGGCGGCAAGAATTTGGAAACGAAATCAGGAGTTCAGTGTGTTCCGGGCTGAACGGCCAAAACCCGGCGCGACCTGACAAACCAGCACGCTGGCATGGAGCAAAGGTCAGAGCTGGATCAAGAATATGGTACCCGTGGCCGGACTCGAACCGGCAAGCCTTGCGGCGGCGGATTTTGAATCCGCTGCGTCTACCAATTCCGCCACACGGGCAACGCAAGATGCGGTCTAACCGCGCCCCGTGGCAGCGTCAACGGGTAGAATGCGCTTTGCTGTCCATTCTTCGCGGGCCGACAGGCCGGCCCCAGTTCCATAGCATAGCGTGTGTATTCAGGCCTGTGGCCTCGTGGCCTTTCCATCGGTCAGCCCGAACCGGACAGCATCCGCATCAGCCGTGCCTTTTCGCCCATGTCATCGGGCCGGGACAACGCTTCGGCCAACCCTTGCAACGCAGCGATGTTGTGGCCTGCTCGAAAGCTGTCAACATGGGGCAGCATCGCCTTGATCCCCGCCGCCTTGGGCGCGAACCCGTCCCATCTGAGCAGAGGGTTGAGCCAGATGAGCTTGCGCGAGGACAGGTGTAGCCGCTCCATCTGGGCGGCCAGCGCATCGGGGTCGTCTCGATCCAGCCCGTCGGTGATCAAAAGCACCACGGCCCCCTGCCCCAAAACCCGGCGTGACCAGTCGCGGTTAAACGCAGTCAGGCACTGGCCGATCCGTGTGCCGCCCTCCCAATCCTGCGCCTCTGCCCCGGCAGCAGCCAGCGCCGCGTCCACGTCGCGAGCGCCCATATGTCGGGTGATATTGGTCAGCCGCGTGCCAAAGGTGAAGGCATGGACCTTCGCCCATCCCTGCCCTTTCCGGTTCGCCACAGCGTGCAGGAAATGCAGCACTGCCCGGCTGTAAGAGGACATGGAGCCCGAAATATCGCAAAGCACCACAAGATTGGGCCAACGGATGCGCCGCGCCTTCATCTCGAACCCGGTGATCTCGCCGCCCTGCCGCATGGCGCTGCGCATCGTGCGCCGCCAATCGGGCAGCCTTCCATGCGTTGCGGCCATGGTGCGACGGCTTTGCAGGGGCTTCACCGGCAAGGACATCCCCGCGATGATCCGGTTTGCCTCGGCCATTTCGGCATTGCTCATCTGTTCGAAATCGAGCGTGCGGAGACGTTCCTCATGGGACATGGTCAAGGTCGCATCAACCTCGATCTCCGTCCCCTCTTCCCGTTGCCCGGCCCCTTCGGGCAGATCGCGTGCCACCCCGTCCAGCAACGCCTCTGCCGCCCGTTTCTCGGCCGGTTTCACCTGCCGTTCCTCGGCCACACCACGGATCGCGGGCAGCATCATCGCCATCATGTGCTCGATATACCGCGGATCGCGCCAGTAGAGCCGGAAGACCTGGTCAAAGGTCGCCCTTTCCTCTGGACGGCTTACGAAACAGGCTTGCAGCACATGGTAAAAATCGGCGCGTTCACCAAACCCCGCCGCCTCTACCGCGCGCACTGCGTCCAAAACGCGCCCGGGCCCGGCCTTTAGGCCGCCCGCCCGAAGCGCACGGGCGAAATGGGTGATATTGGCAGTGAGCTGCGGATTGTCCGGCAGCTCCAGCGGTAATTGTTCAGCCATGGGCCCTCAAGACAGGGGCCCCGGTCGCGATGCCGAGGCCCCGTTTCCTTTCACCAATCCACCGACCGGATCAGTAGTTGTATTCCGTCACGATCAGAACCGCGGGGTTGTTGGAACTGCGGTTATAGCTGCCCGCCCAGATATCATACTGGCCCGACATCGGGTTGAAGAAGACGATGGCGGGGTCGTAGCCACGGTAGTCGTCATTGTAGTGCCAGGATCCGTCGGGCGCATTCACCACCAGGATCGGATCGACATTGGACCGGGCCTGAATGGCGATGGTCAGCCGACCGGTTGGGGACTGACCATAGTATTGCAGGCGGAAGTCAGGCCGCGACACGACCCAGCCCGGACCCAGATAGGGATAGCAATTGGCCAGATTCACCCGCCCGCCAGCGGTGATGTTGCGCACATAGGGATCAGGCAGGAAGCCGGCATTCAGGTAGTGCTGGCCGAAAACGGTGGGATTGTTCCAGTTTGGACAGGCCAGCGTCTGGCTGGCGCCCAGAACGCCCGCGATCAGCGTCGCTAGCGTAAAAAATCGTCTTATCATGGCAATTGCTCCTCGCTTTCAAACGATCCAGGAACATGCCGGGCCGTCCCCCGGCGTCCCTGCTGCGACTAGATTATCAGAAAAAAGCCTGCGAGTCCCTGCATTTGCGCATATCAGGTGAACCGTGTGACCCGTTTGGTCAGGCCAGAACCTCTGCCTGCACCTCGTCCAGCAGTCGCTTGGCCTCTGATCCTCTCAACTTCTGAATGTCGTCCTGATACTTCAGGATCGCTCCGATTGTATCGGCAATGACCTCGGGCGACAGTTCCAGCACGTCGAGCGCCAGCAGGCATTTGGCCCAATCGATGGTTTCCGCCACGCCGGGGCGCTTGAACAGATCCTCGGTGCGCAGTTTCTGGACGAACCCAACCACCTCGCGGCTCAGCTTCTCGGCGGCCTCCGGCGCGCGGGCGTGCAGGATTTCCATCTCACGGTCGAAGGTGGGATAATCGACCCAGTGATACAGACAGCGGCGCTTTAGCGCGTCATGGACTTCGCGGGTGCGGTTCGAGGTCAGGATGACAATCGGCGGTTCGGGGGCCTTGATCGTGCCCAGTTCCGGGATCGTGACCTGAAAATCCGACAGCGCCTCCAGCAGGAAGGCTTCGAACGGTTCATCGGTGCGGTCGATCTCGTCGATCAGCAAAACCGGCGCGCCGCCATCCTGCGGGCGCATGGCCTGTAGCAGCGGGCGTTCGATCAGGAAATCTTCTGTAAAGAGCTCGGTTCTCAGCACGTCGCGATCTGCCCCACCGGCGGCCTCGGCGGCGCGGATGGCGATCATTTGTTCGGCAAAGTTCCATTCATACACGGCGCTAGAAGCATCGAGCCCTTCGTAGCATTGCAGACGGATCAGGCGCCGCCCGAGGCTGGCCGCGATGGCCTTTGCGATCTCGGTTTTGCCGGTGCCGGCCTCACCCTCAAGAAACAGGGGCCGCCCCAGTCGCAGGGACAAGAACAGCACGGTCGCCAACGCACGACCGCACACATAGTTCTGTTCGGCAAGCGCGCTCTGAACCTCGTCGATGGACTGCATGACCTCTCCCTCTTTGTTGACCATCAAGGCCCGGCCTTGGGGTCCGGGTCAAGGCCTGGCCCTCGAATCTCCACCTGACGCGTGATGGCCAGATCGTCGCCATAGCGGTGAACAGGGATTTAACTTTGCGCGTTCAGAGATCAATGCGCAGGCTGCCTTCGCCATTGTTGCCCCTCCCCAAACAAGCCGCCCAAATGGCGTCAGAAACCTCATGGTAATTTCCCGCCGAGCCCATAGCGACGCCTTACTCTCCGGCCAGGTTTGCATTAAGTTAAACAGTGCCGACGTAGTGAGACCCCCATGAACGACATGCAAATGCCCACGCAAGGTGACCGCCCGACACATTCCGACTGGTTGGCCAGGATGGACCAGATCGGAAACATGCACGGGTTTTTTGACCGGGTCGGCGCCCATCACCGGGCGCTGTACGTGCAAGAGAGCGATACGCTGCTTGTCACCTTCGACGAGGTCGGGCGGGTCATGAAACAGGGTCGCGATGCGCTGCCAATCGGGTTCGATGCCGTCAGCAAGCGGGAATGGTCCTATCTCAGCCTGATGGCCGAGGGCGATACCTGGTTCCGCGATGCTGCGCTTTATCGGTTCTTCGACAGGCTTGTTCAGGAAGGCTTTTTCAAAAGCTTCGACAAGGTGCTGTTCCTTGGTGCGGGCCCAATGTGCGGCTACGCGGCCGCCGCCTTTTCCGCCGCATCCCCCGGCGCAACGGTTGTGGCGCTGTCCCCCGCCGCCACCCTGAACCGGGAAGCCGCCCCATATGAGCTGCGCTTTCGCAAGGCGTGGCGCAAGGATTTCACCAGCCACTATGGCTTTGCCCCGGTGATGCTGGAAACGGCGCAAAGCGCCTTTATCGTCTATGATCCACTAGAATTGCTGGATGCCGCCCATGCGGCGCAATTTCGGGGCGACAACATCACCCGGATTCGCTTTCGCGGGGCGGGTCGAAACCTGCTGCGGCTATTGGAACCGAATTCCACTTTCGACCGGTTCATGAAGGCCGTCGGCAACGGGCGCATGTCCCCGCTTTGCTTTGCGCAGATTACCCGTCAGTTGCGGCAGACCAACCCAGACTACCTTAAAGGTTTGCTCAAACGGGCCGAAGAACGGGGCGGCACGACACTGCCCTATATCCTGGCCAAGCACGGGCTTGCGGCAACCGGCGACGTCGATTTCGCCCGCAGCATGTTGTCGATCGAGGCAGAACGCGCGGGCTCTGCCTGATCACGACGTCATCGCATCTGCCCCTCAGGGCAGACGCGACTGTCTGGCCTGCAACCGGCCTACTTGGATGGATCGGGTGATGGCGCAGGTGCCGGTGCGGGCGCTGGCGCTGGCGACGGGTTTCCGACGGCGGCACCGATCATCGCGCCGTTGCTATCAACCGTCGGCGGCTCGGTCGAGATAGCCACCGGCACATCGGGAACAAACGCTTCCCCTGCATCGGAGCCGCCATGATAGATGGCAAAGCCAAGGCTTGGCAGGTAGGTCAGCCGGTCAATATAGGCACCGCCGTCTGATCCTGTGGTGGTCACCCGAATGGGCCAGGTCGTGTAGTTGCACGCGCCGAGAGAAATCGAGCTTTCCGGCTCCATCAGCACATCCACCGTTTCCACATTCGTGGTCCCGTCATCATGACGGCGCACGGTGCTGCCTTGCCAGGTCAGACCAGGGAAAAGCGTCGGCAGGTTTTCCACCCCAATGGCGTAGCTGGTGACTTCGGACGTGTTACTGACCAGAGCACCATAGCTTGTGTCCCAGCTTTGCAGAACGAATGCGCCTGAAACGCTGTGGACACGGAACCCGGCCCCGTCCTCCAGATAGACCTCCTGCTCCAGGACCGATCCATCCGCCTGCCTGTCATAGCGCACGTAGAAATCGTTGAAGCTGACATAAACACCATCGCCCGTATCGGACATGGATTGTGGGCAATCGGCAATGGCTGCCGACCCGGCGCAAACTAGGGCCAGTGAAAAAAGGGATCTTTGGATCATGACGTGGACCTCCGAAATGTTTGGCGGCGAATGAATATCTGATCTGCCCCGGTTGACCGGAGTCTTGTGGCGCTTGGCTGAATGGCAGGTCTCAGCACTTAACTATATTTGACCGCAATATCCGTCTTGGCCAGCCCCTGTTGCGAAACAAAGGCCGGTCACTGTGTCAGAGGAACGCTTGTCGGCCTATCCCTTAGACGGCCAGCGACCAGAAAAGGTTCAAAGAAACGAAAGGTCTGTCAGTTGTCGTCGCGTGGACCTGGGCGGATATGCACCTCGGTCAGCGCTATGTAGAAGCGCTTGCCAAACAGCGCCAGGAAAGTTCCAACCAAGAGCGGGACGGTCATCGACACAGACAGCAACGAGGCCAGAAGACTCGCCATCAGCATCAGAAACAACAGGGTCACCATGTCATATTCGCTGCGCCCCTGCGGGATCTGGATGTCAAACACATCCTCGATCGCCTTTTGCACATGCGGCTTGGCAATGGGTTCGAGATAACCGGCCGCAAGACCGAGGAGAAAGCTCAGAAACATGAGACGGGCCCGTTTGCATAATTCACTTTGCACGGGCAGCATAAACAAGGCACCCACATGTTGCACTGCGGCATCATGCGTAACCTCACGGATCGGCAAGCTGTTGCCCAACCGGAACCGGCTGGCGCGTTTCCCTGGGTTTGCACGCTCTGCGCGAGAAATCCGCAAAGGCCAGCCTCATCCTGATCGACACGATCACCTGCTATGCCCCTACTGGTCCACGTAAATATTTGGGCGGTCGACAAGTGGCGCCAGGCGCCAAGCCTGCCGTCGCGGGTGCGGATGTCCGGCATCCCCAGTTCCATCATGATGCGGGGCCGCATGGGACCGGGTGATAGCCGGGGCATTGCAGCGGGGCGTTTTGTGATGCTTTCCCTTTGCATGGATCACCAATCCGGTGTAGCGCAAGCGCCATGACCGAAAGACTGACGATCCGCCGCCCCGATGACTGGCACCTGCACCTGCGCGATGGCGCGATGCTACGTGCTGTCCTGCCCGAAACTGCGCGCCATTTTGCCCGCGCAATCATCATGCCGAACCTGGTGCCGCCCGTCGTCACCGGGGCCGATGCGACGGCCTACCGCGACCGGATCATGGCCGCCTTGCCCGAGGGGATGCAGTTCACCCCCCTGATGACGCTCTACCTGACCGAGCAGACCGACCCCGACGATGTGGCCGCCGCCCATGCCTCGGGCCTGATCACCGCGGTCAAGCTCTACCCCGCTGGTGCCACCACGAATTCCCAGTCGGGTGTGCGCAATCTCGACCACGTGCGCCCAGTCCTTGAACGCATGGCCGAGATTGGCCTGCCGCTCTGTATCCACGGCGAAGTCACCGATCCGGCAACCGATATCTTCGACCGCGAGGAAGCGTTCCTGAACGGTGTTCTGCGCCCGCTGACGCAGGAAATCCCCGATCTCAAGATCACGCTTGAACACATCACCACGCACCACGGCATCCGCTTCGTGCGCGAGGCTGAGGGCGACGTGGCCGGAACGATCACCACGCACCACCTGATGATCAACCGCAACCACATGCTGGCGGGCGGCATCCGGCCCCATTACTACTGCCTGCCGATCGTCAAACGCGCTTCGCATCAACGTGCCCTGATCGCGGCGGCCACCTCGGGCGATCCACGCTTCTTCCTAGGCACGGACAGTGCGCCGCATCTCGACCACGCCAAGATCTCTGAATGCGGGTGCGCGGGCGTTTTTTCGGCGCCCAATACGATGTCCTGCCTCGCGCAGCTGTTCGAGGAATACGAGGCGCTCGACAAGCTCGAAGCCTTTACATCGCTGAATGGTCCCGCGCGCTACGGCCTGCCGGTCAACGAGGAAACGATCACTCTCGAAAAGCGCGACACGCCCTGCAACTATCCGGCGAAATACCACACCCCCGACGGCACCCTCACCCTCTTCGACCCGACCGTGCCGCTCTACTGGCATGTGCTGGACTGACCCTGTCTGACACTGGTTCCAAATATCAAAAAAAGTAGGCAAGCCATGATCCCTTCCACCTACCCCGATCAGGCCACAATCGCACAGCTGACCGCCCGAATGCTGTTGGACATCAAGGCCGTTCATTTCAACGCTGAAACGCCGTTTGTGCATTCCAACGGCAAAGAGGCCCCAACCTATGTCGATTGCCGCAAGCTGATCAGCTACCCGCGTATCCGGTCGACGCTGATGGATTTCCTGACCTGCACGGTCTTCCGCAACGCGGGGCTGGAAGCGTTTGACAATATCGCCGGTGGGGAAACGGCAGGCATTCCCTTCGCGGCCTTTGTGGCTGAACGCATGGCGCTGCCGATGACCTACGTGCGTAAAAAGCCAAAGGGCTATGGCCGTGACGCGCAGATCGAAGGCCAGATGACAGAAGGCGAGCGTGTGCTGCTGATCGAGGATCTTACCACCGATGGCGGCTCGAAGCTGAAATTCGTCGATGCGATCCGGAAGACAGGCGCCACCTGCGGTCACACGGCGGTGATTTTCTATTACGGCATCTTCGAAGAGACGATCCCGAACCTGCGCGCCCATGGGGTGGAACTGCACTACCTGTGTACCTGGTGGGACGTTCTGGCCGAGGCGCGTCGCGCGGGCGACTTTGATGATGCGACGCTCGACTCGGTGGAAAGCTTCCTCAACGATCCGGAAGCCTGGCGCGCGGCCAGAGCCTAGCGCCAAGGCGTTTGCAAACGCCTTTTTGGAAGGGCCTTGCAAGGCCCTTTTTCACCGCAAGTGGCAAGCGGCGGTCTGTCCTGTCCGGGTGGTTTCCGGTGTGAGCCAAGCGTGTTCGACACGTTCTCCACACCCTATCCACAGGATATCCAGATTGCCCGCCCGCAGGCCGATTTGCTATGACACGAGCCTCAGGGGCGGACACAAAACAGGGGATCAGCGATGAATGAGATCAGCAATCTGCCGGGGAACCTGCCGCAAGCTGCTGAAACCGCTGATCTTCCTCAGAACGTCGAGGCTGAACAGCAACTCCTCGGGGCGATTCTGTCTTCAAACGATGTGCTGGACCGGATCGAGGATCTGGTAAAACCGGACCATTTTTACGACCCCGTCCACGCCGATATTTTTGAGCTTGCGTCCAAGCGCATCACCTCCGGCATGCAGACCGATGCCACGACGCTCAAGAATTTCATGGCCGATCATCAGGGCCTGAAAGCGCTTGGCGGGGTGGAATACCTGCTGCGTTTGCAGCTCTCGGCCATCGCCACCACGGCGGCACGCGACTATGCACAGCTGATCCATGATCTCGCACTGCGTCGGTCGCTGATCCAACTGGGCAAGAACATCGCCGACAAGGCCACCACGGTGCGCGATGAAAGCTCACCCGATGATCAGATCGTCGATGCCGAGGCGCAGCTTTTTCAGCTGGCCTCCTCCGGTACGGCATCGAAAGGTTTCCAAAGCTTCCTGCGGGCGCTGACCGATGCGGTCGACATCGCAAATGCCGCCTATAATCGGGGCGGCGGTCTTGCTGGCCTGTCTACGGGTCTCACCGATATGGATAAGATGCTGGGGGGGCTGCACCATTCCGACCTGCTGATCCTCGCCGGGCGTCCCTCTATGGGGAAAACCTCGCTGGCGACCAACATTGCCTTCAACGTCGCAAAGGCGTTCAAGCGCGGGCCGAAGCCCGACGGGACGGAAGGCACAATATCCGGTGGTGTCGTGGGCTTTTTCAGCCTCGAAATGTCGGCCGCACAGCTGGCGCAGCGGATTCTGTCCGAAGCTGCCGAAGTGCCCTCTGAACTGATCCGCAAGGGCGACCTCAACGAACAGGAATTCCAACGCTACCTGCGTGCGGCACAGGAACTGGAAACCTGCCCGCTCTATATCGACGATACGCCCGCCCTGCCCATCTCTCAGGTCGCGGCAAGATCCCGGCGATTGAAACGCTCGCGCCTCGGGCTCGACTTGATCATCGTGGACTATCTTCAGCTGCTGCGCGGGTCGGGCAAAAGCGACAACCGGGTGAACGAGGTCTCAGAAATCACCCAAGGCCTCAAAGCCATCGCAAAGGAACTCAACATCCCCGTCATCGCGCTCTCGCAGCTCAGCCGTCAGGTGGAAAGCCGCGAAGACAAGCGCCCGCAGCTGAGCGACCTGCGGGAGTCCGGCTCGATCGAACAGGACGCGGACGTTGTGATGTTCGTGTACCGGGGCGAATACTACAAGGAACGCGAAAAGCCGGGCGAAGAGAACCTGGAGGCCATGGCGCAATGGCAGCAGGATATGGAACAGCTCCATGGCAAGGCCGAAGTCATCATCGGCAAGCAGCGCCACGGGCCGGTGGGGTCCATCGATCTTAGCTTCGACGGGCGTTTCACCAGGTTCGGCAATCTCGTGAAGCCGTGGCAGCAGGGCAGCGATCAGGGATACTGAGACCTTGGGCATGGGGATAAGATGACCGAATTCACCGACATCCCCGTGCTGGACCTCGCGCCACTGACCGAGGGGCGGGACACAGACGCGCTCGCCCAAGAATTCGCCCGCGCCTATGGCGAGACCGGCTTTGGCTACGTGGTCAATCACGGCATCCCCAAGGACTTGTGTCAGGGCATTTTCGACGCCTCCCGCCGCTTTCACGCCCTGCCATTGGCCGCGAAACAGGCGATTGCCGTCAATCGCAACCACCGCGGCTATATCGCCATCAACACCTCAACCGATGTGACGACCGATCTGGCCGAGGTCACGAAACCCAACCAATCCGCCAGCTTCATGATGATGCGCGAGGATGCGGCGCATGATCCGGCCGTGTATCTCTCCGGCCAGAACCAGTGGCCCGACCTGCCCGGCTTTCGCGAAACCTGCGAGGCCTATGCAGCCGCGATGAGCAGCCTTGGCCAACGCCTGATGCGCCTCGCCCTGCAAGCCATCGGCGCCTCCGACAGCACGATCCTGACGTCCTTTGACGACCCGACCATCTGGCTACGCCTGCTGCACTATCCGCCCATGCCCCCGCAAGCACCTGATGATCTTTACGGTTCGGCTCCGCACAAGGATTTCGGCTGCCTGACCCTTCTTGCCCAGGACGATGTGGGCGGGTTGCAGGTGATGACGCCGTCGGGCCTTTGGGTCGATGCGCCGCCAATGAAAGGGGCCTTTGTGGTTAATGTGGGCGACATGCTGCACCGGATGTCGAACGGGCAGCTTTTGTCCACCCCGCATCGGGTGATCAACCGGTCGGGCCGCGAACGCTATTCCTGCCCTTTCTTCTATGACCCGCACGTGAATACGACGATCGCCCCCCTGCCCGGAACCGGCACCCCGCGTTTCGATCCACTGATCTTCGCCGATTTCCTGCGAAGCGAGCTGGAAGCGGGTTATGACGCCCACAAGGTCACCAAGGGGGCTTGACCCGTCGCGCCCGGCACGGAACAAGGCGCCATGGCTACTGGAACTCTTCATATCGACCTCGACGCGGTCGCGGCCAACTGGGCCGCGCTGGATAGCATGACCAATGTTGAAACCGCCGCCGTGGTGAAGGCGGATGGCTATGGGCTGCGCGCAGATAAGGTCGCCCTGCGGCTGGCACGCGCGGGTGTTCGCCGGTTCTTCGTGGCCACCGCCGAGGAAGGCATCAAGCTGCGCACCGCCCTTGGGCATGGGTACGAGATCAACGTCTTTTCCGGCCATATGGAGCGCGACACGCCGCTGATCCACGAGGCCGGACTTGTCCCCATGCTGAACAGCGCTGAACAGGTCACGCGCCATCGGGCCGCGCTGCCCGAGGCCGCCTATGGCGTCCAGCTCGACAGCGGCATGAACCGGCTTGGCATGGAGCCCGCCGAATGGGCCAGCCTGCGCAGCGATCTGGAAACCGGGCCACTGACACTTGTGATGAGCCATCTGGCCTGTGCTGACGACCCTGCGCATCAGCAGAACGCCGCGCAACTGGCCGCTTTCACCGAGATGACCCAAGGCATCACTGTTCCCCGCAGCCTGGCCGCCACCGGCGGTACGCTCCTTGGCCCCGAGTTTCATTTCGACCTGTGCCGACCTGGCGTGGGTCTTTACGGCGGCTTCCCCTTCGAGGAGGCGACGCCCGTTGTGCGCCTGTCCCTGCCCGTTATTCAGGTCCGTGACCTCGCTCCGGGCGAAACCGTCGGCTATTCCGCAACATGGACCGCCACGCGACCTTCGAGAATTGCAACGCTGTCGGCGGGCTACGCCGACGGGCTTATCCGCAGAATGAGCGATGTGGCCCATCTATGGGCAGGCGACATACCCTGCAAGCTGGCTGGTCGCGTGTCGATGGACCTTTTGACCGTGGACGTGACAGACCTGCCAGAGATCCCCGAATCCCTCGACATTCTCGGCCCTCACCAGACGGTGGACCAATTGGCCGACGCAGCCGAAACCATCGGCTATGAAATTCTCACCTCGCTCGGCCCCCGATACCGGCGCCGATATAGCGGAGACGTGGCGTGATCCTGACCGCCCCCCTTGCGGCGCTCGGCCGCTCGACCCTTGCGTTGCTGGCCTCTGTCGGGCGGGTGGCGATCTATGCCGTGCAGCTCTTGCGCCACATGCTGACGCCTCCTTGGTATCCGCGTGAATTTCTGGTGCAGGTGCTGCAGATCGGTTGGCTGTCCCTGCCCGTCGTCGGGTTGACAGCACTCTTCACAGGTGGTGCGCTGGCCCTGCAAATCTACGCAGGCGGGTCGCGCTTCAACGCTGAAACGGTGGTGCCATCCATCGTCGCCATCGGTATCGCACGAGAGCTTGGCCCGGTGCTTGGTGGTCTTATGGTGGCAGGCCGTGTCGCCGCCGCCATCGCCGCCGAAATCGGCACAATGAAGGTGACAGAACAGATCGACGCCCTTGTCACCCTTTCCACCAACCCGATGAAATACCTGACCGTGCCACGGGTTCTGGCGGCCACCCTGACCCTGCCGATCCTTGTCGCGGTCGGTGATTCCATCGGCATTTTCGGCGGCTACCTCGTGGGCACCACGCGCCTTGGCTTCAATCCGGCCAATTACCTGCACAACACCGCCGATTTTCTGGAGGCATGGGACGTTATTTCCGGCCTGATCAAAGGCGCGGTCTTTGGCTTCATCGTGGCGCTGATGGGCTGCTATCACGGAATGAACTCGGGCCGGGGCGCGCGCGGTGTGGGCAAGGCCACGACCAACGCGGTTGTCTCTGCCTCGATCCTGATCCTCGCCGCCAACTATCTGCTGACGGGGCTGTTCTTTACATCATGATTGAAATCAGCACCCTTCACAAAGCCTTCGGCCCCAACCGCGTCTTGCAAGGCGTTGATCTGACAGTGGAAAGCGGAACCTCCACAGTCATAATCGGCGGCTCTGGCACCGGGAAATCGGTGCTGTTGAAATGCATTCTGGGGCTGGTGAAACCTGATGGCGGCACCATCCTTCTCGATGGCGAAGACGTGGCAAAGGCCGAACGCGATGCCTTCCTAGCCAAGTTCGGGATGCTGTTTCAGGGCGGCGCGCTTTTTGATTCCATGTCGGTCTGGCAGAACGTCGCCTTTCGGCTGCTGCGCGGGTCTTTGAAACGCCCCGTCGCAGAGGCGCGAGAGATCGCGATTGAAAAGCTGCGACGGGTTGGCCTGACGCCCGATGTGGCTGACAAATTCCCCGCTGAATTATCGGGTGGTATGCAAAAACGCGTGGGGCTGGCGCGCGCCATCGCGGCAGAGCCTCAGGTGATTTTCTTCGACGAACCGACGACCGGGCTCGACCCGATCATGGCGGGGGTCATCAACGAGTTGATCCGAGAGATTGTCGTTGAAATGGGCGCGACCGCGATGACCATCACCCATGACATGAGCTCGGTGCGCGCCATCGCCGACCGGGTCGCCATGCTGCATGTAGGCGTCATTCGGTGGGAAGGCCCGGTTGCGGAAATGGACAACGCAGACGACCCCTATTTGCGGCAGTTCATTACCGGGTCGGCTGATGGCCCGATCGAGGCGGTGCGCTGACCTGCCCTCTGGTGGCGAGGTGGAGGCTGGCTTAGGTCAGGCTTAGTCACAAGGGCCCCAGCCATGGATATCTTTCCCCTCATCCTGCCGTTTGCAACCCTGGTCAGCTTCTATGCGATCCTCACAAGCCTCAGTTGGCTGCGCCGCTTCATCGGGGAACGCATGGCCGCCCGGCGCAAGGGTATGATCCTGAACCTCACACGCCGCGCGGTGCCTCCGATCATTGCCGGCCTGATCCTGCTGATTGCGGGCGGTGCTTTGGGGCTGGTCGATTACATCCCGCTCGCCATCTTGCTCATTGCAGGCGGCGTCGCCTTTGGTGTGCACAAGGGGCTCTCTGATCTCCACAGTCAAAACTGGCGCGAGCTGGCCCTTCGCGGCGCGATCACATTGGCACTGACACTCTTCACCCTATGGCAACTGGGCGTTATCTGACCCGTTAACAAACCCTGAATGGCCCGCCGATAACCTTAACGCGGCGCTCTTCCCCTTCTTCTTGGCCCAAATACTCCCGCCGGAGGCGTTGCAAAGCACGTTTCCATGGATACTCTGACATCTCGCGCGCAACAGGAGACCCCATGCCCCGCAAGATCATCATCGACACAGATCCCGGTCAGGACGACGCGGTTGCCATCCTTCTGGCTCTGGCCAGCCCCGAGGATATCGAGGTTCTGGGGATCACCGCCGTCGCCGGAAACGTTCCTCTTGACCTGACCGCCAAGAACGCCCGCAAGGTCTGCGAGGTGGCCGGTCGACCTGACGTCAAGGTGTTCGCTGGCTGTGACAGGCCGCTCGCTCATACGCTGGTGACGGCGGAACATGTGCATGGCAAGACAGGGCTGGACGGGCCGGACCTGCCGGAACCTCAGATGGAACTGCAAGACCAGCACGGCGTCGATTTCATCATTGACACCTTGCGCGCAGAAGCCGCTGGTCGCGTCACGCTTTGCCCGCTTGGGCCGCTCACGAACATCGCCACAGCTTTGCAAAAGGCACCTGATATCGCCGAGAAGGTACAGGAAATCGTGCTGATGGGCGGCGCATATTTTCAGGTTGGAAACATCACGCCGGCGGCAGAATTCAACATTTACGTTGACCCGGAAGCTGCTGATATTGTGTTCAAATCCGGAATTCCCATCGTGGTCATGCCGCTTGATATCACCCACAAGGCCCTGGTCACCGGCC
Organism: Nioella aestuarii; assembly: GCF_050896395.1. NCBI lineage: Bacteria > Pseudomonadati > Pseudomonadota > Alphaproteobacteria > Rhodobacterales > Paracoccaceae > Nioella > Nioella aestuarii. The sequence continues at coordinate 20,631 of NZ_JBPBBA010000019.1, forward strand.
CACGCAACGAGGCGTTCCGCCAGCTTGGCACTGACCCCGGCCGCATTGTCGCGGAATGGACCGATTTCTTCGAACGGTTCGACAAGGAAAAATACGGCTCTGCCGGCGCACCGCTGCATGACCCCACTGTGATCGCCTACCTGATCCGCCCCGATCTGTTCACCGGGCGGCACATCAATGTAGAGATTGAAACCAAGTCCGATCTGACCCGTGGCATGACGGTCGCGGACTGGTGGCGCGTGACCGACCGCGCGCCCAATGCGATGTTCATGGGTGGCATCGACGCTGACGGGTTCTTTGCGCTTCTGACCGAACGCATCGCCCGGCTATGATCCTGCGACCAGCGACCCCCGAAGATCTGCCCAGATTGCTGCCCCTCGTTGCGTCCTATCACGCCCATGAAGGGATAACTTCGCGACCTGACCAGGCCCTTGCCGATACGCTTCTGGGGCTGCTGGCGCATCCAGACCGGGGCCGGATATGGCTGATTGAACAGGACGGTCAGCCCGCCGGATATCTTGCCATTGCCTTCGGCTACTCTATCGAGCTTGGGGGGAGGGAAGCGGCGATCGACGAAATCTTCGTTACTCCCGACCACAGGGGCAAGGGCCTCGGGGCGAAAGCGTTAACCTCGTTTCTGGATTGGGCAAAGCACGAGCATCTTGTGGCCATCCATCTGGACGTGGCCCCCGACAATGACGGGGCGCGCAGGCTCTATGCGCGGCTCGGGTTCGAAAGTTTCATGGGCTATGAGCTGATGTCCTGCCTGCTGCCCTCTGGCATTGCGCCCGAGGGGCATTAACTATGTCAAGGTAAGAGGACACCCCCATGCAAATCGCCTTCGACAATTCCTATGCCCGCCTGCCCGGCCGCTTTTTCGCACCCCTCGCGCCGACGCCGGTTCGCGCGCCTTCGCTGATCAAGGTAAATGACGGCCTTGCACGAGATCTCGGCCTTGACCCGGCGGCGTTAACCACGCCTGACGGTATTGCCATGCTTGCCGGAAATCAGGTGCCCGATGGCGCCGCGCCGCTGGCGCAGGCCTATGCGGGCCACCAGTTCGGTGGCTGGGTACCGCAGCTTGGCGACGGACGGGCGGTGCTGCTCGGTGAGGTGATCGACCAAACCGGCATCCGGCGCGACATTCAGCTGAAAGGCTCTGGCCCCACGCCGTTTTCGCGCCGGGGCGACGGGCGCGCCTGGCTGGGACCAGTCCTGCGCGAATACGTGGTCAGCGAAGCGATGCACGCGCTCGGCATTCCCACAACACGCGCGCTTGCGGCGGTGACAACGGGTGAACAGGTCCATCGCGAACGGGTTCTGCCCGGTGCCGTTCTGACCCGTGTTGCCAGTTCCCATATTCGTGTCGGCACCTTTCAGTTCTTTGCCGCGCGCGGGGACGAAGAGGCGCTGAAAGCGCTGACAGATCATGTGATCGCCCGCCATTACCCCGAGGCGGAAACGCCGCTTGATCTGCTGTCTGCCGTTGTCGCGGCACAGGCGCGGCTAATTGCGAAGTGGATGGGGGTGGGGTTCATCCACGGGGTGATGAACACCGACAATATGTCCATTGCAGGCGAAACCATAGACTATGGCCCCTGCGCCTTTATGGATGACTATCACCCCGACACGGTGTTTTCCTCCATCGACCGGATGGGGCGCTATGCCTATCGCAAACAGCCCGAGATTGCGGTCTGGAACCTTGCCCAATTCGCCACCGCGCTGTTGCCGATCATGGGCATGGCGCACAAAGACGCGGTCGAAGTTGCGACACGGGTGATCGAAGGGTTTGCCGATCTCTTCGGCGCGGCCTGGGAGGCAGAGTTCACCGCCAAGTTGGGGTTGGCCCAAACGGAGGAAGAAGATGTCGCACTCACCTATGACCTGCTGATGCGCATGGCCAAGGGTCAGGCGGATTTCACACGGGTCTTCAGGGCCTTGTCAGGTGAGAATCCCGAAAACGCTCGGACGGAATTCAGCGATCCCACCCTGTTTGATGCGTGGTTGCCTCGTTGGCAGGCGCGCATACTGACCACGGGTCGCGTGGCCCGGATGCAAGCTGCAAACCCTGCCTTCATCCCGCGGAATCACCGGGTGGAGGAGGCGATTGCGGCTGCCGTCGACGGCGACTACGCCCCGTTTGAACGCCTGACTGCCGTCCTCGTCCACCCTTTCAGGGATCAACCGGAACACGTTGAGCTGATGGCCGCGCCAGCGCCAGAGGAAATCGTGCAAGCGACCTTCTGCGGCACCTAGCGCCTGCGCCGGAAGCGCCGGAACAGACGGCTGTTCAGGGCAACAAAGTCATCGACCAACGCCGAAACGGACCCATGCGCCTGCCCACGCAGGTAAAGCCCGCCCATGGTGCCGCCAAGGCTTGCGCCGATCACATCGACGATCAGGTCGCCCATCGTGTCAGGCAAGCCCGATTTCTGCATGTTGAGGCCAAAGGCCTGATCCATTGCGAACTCGAAGATTTCCCACAAGACCCCGATCATGATCCCGATAGAGGCCCCCAACAGCCCCATGGCCCATGGCGGCGCGGCATAGCGGTCGCCTTCGAACAGGATGAAGACGAACAGGAACCCCGCAATACCAAAGCCCACGGCAGACAGCCCGTGCAGCGCGATGTCCCACCACCAGAGCCGTTCGTAGAAGTCAAAGACCTCGCCCAGAAAGAGCGTTGCGAAGACGAAGACCACGGCCATCGCAACGATGCTGGGTGGCAGGCGGATATGCAGCCGCGACGCCAGGAACAACGGCGTCATCGACAGCGATAGCGTTCCCAAGGCCACGAAGGCCGCCGTCCAGCGCCCTGTGATCAGGGCGGCAACCACTTCCAGCGCCAGACCACCCCAGATCAGATAGGTCAGACGGCTTTGATTTCTGAGCGCCTGCATCCGCCGCAATCCTCCGTTCTGCCTCAAGATAGGCACCTTGCACGCTGTCGCAATGGCAGGGCTTGCACCGGACGCTTGCACAGGCAAACTGTCCTCATGCCCTATCCTCCCGCGAAAGCCCCCGGCCTGATCCGTGTCGCCAGCTACAACCTGCACAAATGTGTAGGGCTGGACCGCCGCCGCGATCCGCATCGGGTGGCGCGGGTGTTGGCCGGGCTTGGTGCGGATGTTGTCGCGGTACAAGAGATCGACAAACGCCTGCCCCCGCGCCCCACGGCCCTGCCAAGAGAGGTGATTGACGCGGAAACCGGGCTGCACCCTGCACCGGTTGCCGAAACCACGGTCAGCCTAGGGTGGCATGGCAATGGGCTGCTGCTGGCCCCCGGATGGCGGATGGACCATCTGCATCGACTGCCTCTGCCGGGGCTGGAGCCACGCGGCGCGCTGATTGCCGATCTGTCCGGCCCGAATGGCCCGCTAAGGGTGGTGGCCACGCATCTCGGCCTGCGCCGTTTGGATCGGCAGCGCCAGATGACCCAGATCATGGCGTCGCTGAACCTGCGGCCCGACATGCCGACCGTGTTGCTCGGTGATCTGAATGAATGGGCCCCTCACGAAGGGTTCGCGCCATTGGACCCGTTCTTCACCCTCCACAACCCCGGCCGCAGCTTTCACGCCCGCCGGCTTATCGCCGCGCTGGACCGGGTGGCGACCGGGCCGGGTATCGCGGTGTCAGATCTGGGCACCTGCCGATCGGGCGAAGCTGGCCGCGCCTCGGACCACTTGCCTATCTGGGCTGATTTGCACGTGGTCGGTTGATCAGCACCAGCCCGACACAAACCAGAACCAGCGATATCAGGATGGTCGGGCCCAGTGTCTCGCCAAGCAGCGCCCATCCCAGCACAACCCCCAGAACCGGGGTCAGAAAGCTGAACGAGGCGACGCTGGAGGCTGGATAGATGGACAAAAGCCAGAACCAGAACAAGAACCCCATCGACGCGACGCAGACGATCTGAAAGATCAAAAGGCCCAGGTGATACACCTGAAAATCCCGAATGAAGGGGCCGAACCACAGCGACAGGATCAGCAAGGCCGGTGCCGAGATAACCAACTGCCAGAACAGTTGCATCTCGGGCCGGGTTTTGCTGACCGGCGCAACGCGCGCCAAAAGAGCGATCCCCGCCCAGCACATCGCAGCACACAACGCCAGCGCGTCGCCCAGCAACGTGGCCTCCCCCGATCCGCCACGGTCCAGCACCGCAATGGCAACACCCAGAACCGCCAGCCCCTGCCCGGCCAGCTTCAGCGGTGTCAGCCTATCGCCGTCCAACAGGAAATGCCCGGCAAACCCCAGCCAGACGGGCATGGTGTAGAACAGGATCGAGGTGCGTGCGACGGTGGTCCAGTCTAGCGCGAAAAAGAGACAGCTGAACTCGATGGAGAAAAGCAGCCCCATCAGCACGCCAGAGGGTACTGTCCCCGGACGAATGCGAAACTCCACCCCGCGCAACCGCATCCACACTAGCAACACCAGCAAAGCGCCCAGCGACCGGATCCCCGCCATGAACACCGGCTGCAACCCGGTATTGCCCAGTTTGATCGCCACCTGATTGATGCCCAGCAGCATCGCAAAGCCGGTCAGGGACAGCATCCCGAACATGTCGAGTGAGGTCTTGCGCTCCATCCCTTGTCCTTCACAGGTGAACCATCTGCCCACAAGACCCGACCCATGGACAGTGTCAAGCGTTGCCTGACCGTGCTAACCACTGTGCAACTCCATTCGCCAGGACTGTCGCGATGTCGCTTCTTCAGATCACTTCACTTCTAATTGTGCTGGCCGGTGCTTTTGGGGCGATTAACTATCTCTACCTGCGGCTGCCTGCCGCGATCGGCATCATGGTCGTGGCGCTGACGGCCTCTCTGGTGGTGATGGGTCTGGACGCCGTGCTGCCCCGCTTTGGCATTGACGATCAGTTGCGGCTGCTGATTTCCGAGATCGATTTTTCCGAGGCGCTGCTGGAAGGGATGCTGGGTCTTCTGCTTTTTGCCGGCGCGCTGCATGTGAAGCTGGAAGACCTGCGGGCGGAATGGAAGGTGGTTGCCTTGATGGCAACCATCGGCGTGGGTCTGTCGACCGTCATCATCGGGGTTGGCTTTTCGTGGATCACCGGAATGCCACTGCTGGTGGCGCTGGTCTTTGGCGTCATTGTCACCCCCACGGATCCGGTTGCCGTCATGGGCGTTCTGCGCGCCGCCGATCTGCAAAAGTCGCTGGAAACCAAGATCGCGGGCGAAAGCCTGTTCAATGACGGGGTGGGCTATGTGGTCTTCCTCGTCCTTGTGGGGCTGGCCTTTTCCCACGGTGGCGACCATCACAGCGGCGGCGGGCTGTCAGACGCGGCGCGCCTGTTTGCGCAAGAGGCGTTTGGCGGCGCCGTTCTTGGTGCCTTGCTCGGGTGGCTGACCTTCCGGGTCATGCGTCGGATCGACGACCCCTCGTTAGAGGTTCTTCTCACGCTCGGGCTTGCCTTTGGCGGCTATGAGCTGGCCATCTGGCTGCATGTCTCTGCCCCGATCATGGCCGTGGTGGCCGGGCTGCTGATTGGGCACACCGGCCCCAAAGGCGGCATGAGCGAGGCGACTCGCGCCCATGTGGACAGTTTCTGGACCCTGATTGACGAGATCCTGAATGCGGTGCTGTTCCTGCTCATTGGCTTCGAGGTCTTTGCCGTGGCTTTCTCTGGCGATGTGTTGATGACAGGTGCGGCTGCCATCGCGCTGGCTTTGCTGGCGCGGCTGGCTGCCGTGGCCATTCCGATCTATGCCCTGTCGCCCTTCCGCGCGTTTTCCCCCGGCGTCATCCCGATCATGACATGGGGGGGCCTCAAGGGCGGCATCTCGGTCGCGCTGGCGCTGTCCCTGCCTGACAGCGAATGGAAACCGCTGATCCTAGGGGCGACCTATATGATCGTGGTCTTCTCGATTATCGTGCAGGGGCTGACAGTGGCGCGCCTTGCCACACGCGTGGGCCGCGAGCCGGAACTGGAGCTTGAACCATGAGCACCCCTGACCCGACACTGGCTAGCGCGCTTCTGGTCTTGTTGGAAGGCGAAGCAGGGTTCGCAGAGCCGGACCTGACGGATATCGCGCGGGCCGAGGTGGCGGAACGGTTGGCCGCCGGGGCCGAGGTCAACGGCTGGTACGAAGGGCGCACGCTGCTGTCTCATGCCGTGGGCTGGAAACGGGCAGATTTCGTGGAGACGCTGCTCGAGCACGGGGCGCGGATCAATGACCCGACCGAGGGGCCGGACGTGCGTTTCGCACCCTGTACCGTTGCAGCCGAGACCGATGAGCCGGAAATCGTGCGGTTGCTGGCCCGGCATGGCGCGAAGTTCGCCGATTTCGACCGGGAAGTCATGTCAATTGCCATCGGATCAGACCGCATCCCGGCTCAGCGGATCGACCCAAAAGACGTTCCGCGCCTGGCGCCCGTCACACGTGGCACCCGCAACCCGAGCGCATTCGACAACCCATTTTACCTGGAGATGATCCGTAGCTTCGACAGCGCCTATGCTGGGATGAAAACACATAGCAGTGCCACGCGCGCCTCATGGGGGCCCGGTCCCATCTTCAGCTTTGACCGGTTTGGACGCACAGTTACGCGGCTGCCGGACGGACGGCTGGTGCTCATTGCAGGCGAACACGAGGATCATTACGATCCCGATTTCTGCATCTATAACGATGTCTGCGTTCTGGATGGCAAAGGCGGGGTCGAATACTTCACCTACCCAGTTGATGATTTCCCCCCGACCGATTTCCACACCGCCACGCTGATGGAAGATCACATCCTGATCATCGGCTGCCTCGGCTACCCCAAGCAGCGGCAAGAGGGCGTCACGCAAGTGCTACGGCTGGATTTGCGCACCTGGCGCGTGACCCCTGTCCAGACGACCGGCGACAATCCCGGCTGGATTCACCGGCACGAGGCCGAGCTGATACATGACGAGATCGTCGTCTCTGGCGGAAAGGTGGAACCTGGCTATCAGACCTTTGATGGTGTCCACGCCCTTGACCCGCGCAAAATGCGCTGGCGAAAGATTTCCTGACCGGGGTAGCCCAAAAGGGCTTTTCCCAACCGCACCCTTTGGGCTAGACCCCTCTCCCAAGACGATCACGGGGACCGCCATGCCGGAGACCATCGAACAGCGTTGCGAGGCCAAGGGCCTGCGCATGACGGGGCAGCGGCGGGTCATCGCGCAGGTGTTGGAAGACTCCTCCGATCATCCTGATGTGGAAGAGCTCTATACTCGCGCCAGCGGGCAGGATCCGAACATCTCGATCGCCACGGTCTATCGGACGGTCAAGCTGTTCGAAGAGGCCGGCATTCTGGAAAAGCTGGAATTCGGCGATGGTCGCGCCCGCTATGAAGACGCCGAGCGCGATCACCATGACCACCTGATCGACATGCATTCGGGCGAGGTGATTGAATTCGTCGACCCCGAGATCGAGGCGCTTCAGGAAAAGATCGCCGAAAAGCTCGGTTACCGGCTAAAGGGGCACAAGCTGGAACTCTACGGCGTGCCAATCCGCAAATAGGCTGGACCCCGGCGAGCAGACAGGATCAAAGGGGGCATGTTTCGGAATCCTCCCCATGCCCCTCGCCTCTGACAATCTGCGCGGAATCTTTCTGATGCTGCTGGCCATGGCTGGCTTCGCTATCGGTGATGTCGGCATCAAACTGTTGGCCGGGGCGGTGCCGCCGGGGCAGATCATGGGCACGATGGGGATTGTCGGAACCGTGGTGTTCGCCATCTGGACCCGCTTGCGTGGCTTGCCGCTGTTGCCCCGTGCCATCTGGCACCCGGCCATTGCCTTGCGGTTTGCGGCAGAGATCATGGCTGGCGTCGGCATGGTCCTGTCTCTAACGCTGAATCCGCTGTCGCTGGTCACTGCGATCTTACAGGCCGGGCCATTGGTCGTGACCATGGGCGCGGCCTATTTCTATGCCGAACGCGTCGGCCCGCGTCGCTGGCTGTCCATCTTTGCCGGGCTGGTCGGCGTTCTGTTTATCCTTCGTCCGGGGTTCGAGGGCTTCTCGCCGCAGGCGCTGTGGATCATCGTGGCGCTTCTGGGCCTCTCGATCCGCGATCTGGCCACCCGCGCTGCGCCCGCGTCGCTGGACAATCTGCAAGTGGCCACCATCGGCTTTTTCGCCCTTGTCCCCACTGGCGCGCTGCTGATCCTGTTCGGACAAGCGCCGATTTGGCCGACCGTTGGCAATTGGGCGACGCTCACCCTTGCCATCATCGCCACCATCGGCGGCTACTACGCCATCACCGCCGCAATGCGCGTGGGCGAGATTGCCGCTGTTACCCCGTTTCGCTATTCCCGGCTGGTCTTCGGCCTGGCACTTGGCATGATCATCTTTCACGAACGCCCCGACACGCTGTCTTATGTCGGGACGGTCATGATCCTGTCTGCGGGGCTTTATTCCGCTTGGCGAGAACGTCTGCATTCGAAACGCTAATCCCACCCATCAGGGGAAATCATCGCCACCCGCGCAGTCTGTGCTTGCGCACACGCCCGCAAAGCGCCAAGCGAGATCCAGACCCACCTTTCGGACCGAGCGCAGATGAACAACATCAACGGCATTCTCCTGGTTATCGGGGCCATGGCAGCCTTTACGCTGGAAGACGCGCTGATCAAGCATTTGTCCGCGTGGTTCCCGACCGGTCAGATCCTGATTGCGCTTGGCATCGGGGCTGGTCTTGTGTTCGCGGTTCTGGCCACCGCCCGCCGTCAGTCGCTATTTGCGCGCGCCGCGTGGCAGGCGGCACCCCTGATCCGGGCCCTATCCGAAGCCATTGCCGCGACCGCCTTCATCACCGCCCTCTCGCTGATTGACATCTCGACCGTGGCCGCAGTCTTTCAGGCCACTCCGCTGGCGATCACCATGGGCGCGGCGCTGTTTCTGGGGGAACAGGTCGGCTGGCGAAGGTGGAGCGCCATTCTGGTCGGTTTTTGCGGTGTTCTGCTGATCATCCGGCCGGGTCTGGACGGGTTCAACCCCGCCACGCTCTTCGTTCTAGTTGCCGTGGCCGCAATCGCCGTGCGCGATCTGTCCACCCGCTTTATCGCGCCCGAGGTCAGCTCTCTGGTTGTGTCATTCCAGGGCTTTGCCTCGCTCATCTTCTCCGGTGCGCTATTGCTTTGGATGCAGGGTGACAGCCTGGTCGCGCCGGAACCACGCCACTACGCGCTTATCGCGGCCACCCTCGTCTTTTCGGTCACGGGCTACTACGCCATCGTACAGGCGATGTGGGTGGCTGATGCCTCTGCCGTGCAGCCCTTCCGTTACACACGCTTGGTCTTTTCCATGTTGGCGGGCGTGTTAATCTTTGACGAGCAGCCCGACGCACTGACGCTGATCGGCGCTGGCTTGATCATCGCGACCGGGCTTTATACATTCCTGCGTGAACAGCATCTGGCGAGGGTTGCCAGACGCGAGGCCCGGCGGACTGCGGCGTAAAGTCCCTGTCGCAGGATGTTGGCGCAAACAGCGGGGTTGGCCTGCAAAACAAGGGCCGTTAGCGCTATCATTGACGGTTTACTTTCGCTCCGCCCCTGCTATAGCTCTGCACGACCCATTCCTGTTCGTCAGAGGATAAAATCCCATGAGTACCATCATCGACATCCATGCCCGCGAAATTCTGGATAGCCGCGGCAACCCGACCGTCGAGGTCGACGTGACCCTTGAAGACGGCACCATGGGCCGCGCCGCCGTGCCCTCGGGCGCATCGACCGGCGTGCACGAGGCCGTGGAAAAGCGCGATGGCGACAAGGCGCGCTATATGGGCAAGGGCGTGCTGGAAGCCGTGGCCGCCGTAAACGGCGAACTGGCCGAAGCTCTGGTCGGCTTTGATGCCACCGAACAGGCCGCCATCGACGCGGCAATGATCGAACTGGATGGCACTGACAACAAGGGCCGCCTCGGCGCCAACGCCATTCTGGGCGTGAGCCTCGCCGTGGCAAAAGCCGCCGCTGACTACACCGGTCAACCGCTGTATCGCTATGTCGGTGGAACCTCTGCCCGGGTTTTGCCGGTGCCGATGATGAACATCATCAATGGCGGCGAACATGCCGACAACCCGATCGACATTCAGGAATTCATGATCATGCCCGTCAGCGCGGCGAATATCCGCGAAGCTGTGCGCATGGGGTCCGAGGTTTTCCACACCCTGAAGAAAGAGCTGTCGGCTGCGGGCCTTGCCACCGGTGTGGGCGACGAGGGCGGCTTTGCCCCCAACCTGAGCTCCACCCGTGACGCGCTTGATTTCATTCTGAAATCCATCGAGAAAGCAGGATACAAAGCGGGCGAAGACATCATGCTCGCGCTTGACTGCGCGGCGACCGAATACTTCAAGGATGGCAAGTATGAGATGGCCGGTGAGGGCATCAGCCTGACCCCCGCCGAAAACGTCGCCTATCTGGAAGCGCTGGTAAATGACTACCCGATCCTGTCCATCGAGGACGGCTGTTCCGAGGATGACTGGGAAGGATGGAAACTGCTGACCGACGCCATCGGCGATCGCGTGCAGCTGGTGGGCGACGACCTGTTCGTGACCAACCCTGCCCGTCTGGCCATGGGGATCGAACAGGGCGCTGCGAACTCGCTTCTGGTAAAGGTCAACCAGATCGGCACCCTGTCCGAAACGCTGGCAGCTGTTGATTTGGCCCATCGCAACCGGATGACCTGCGTCATGTCGCACCGGTCCGGCGAGACCGAGGACGCCACGATTGCGGACCTCGCCGTTGCCACCAATTGCGGTCAGATCAAAACCGGATCGCTGGCGCGTTCTGACCGGCTGGCGAAATACAACCAGCTGATCCGCATCGAAGAAGCTTTGGGTGAAACGGCGGAATATGCGGGCCGCTCGATCCTGCGCTGACCGATGCGGCGGGTTCTTCGTGGCATAGGTTTTCTGATTGCGCTCCTGCTCATCGCAGTGGGGGCACTCTATGTCGGGACCATGGGGGAGTATCCCGTGCCCGCCACCGTCAGCGATGACGCCGCCCTGCCCCGGATCGAGGTTGGCGGCGTCGCCCTGCACGCAGAAAGCTTCGGCGACCCGGAAAACCCCGCGATTGTCGTGCTGCATGGCGGACCGGGGGCGGATTACCGGTCTCTTCTGCCCTTGCAGGCGCTGTCTGACAGCTATCACGTCACCTTCTACGACCAACGCGGTGCGGGCCTGTCAGAGCGGGTGCCCGCTGAGGACCTGACCTTTGAGACCCATATCACCGAATTGGAAGGCGTGCTCGACCTCGTCAGCCCTGACGCCCCCGTGATCCTGATCGGTCATAGCTGGGGCGCGATGCTGGCCAGCGCTTTTCTGAGCGCACAGCCCGACCGGGTGGCCTCGGCGGTTCTGATCGAACCGGGCTTCTTGTCGGCGGCAGAGGCCGATGCCTGGGGCGCACGGTCGCAAGAGATCATTCAGCAGCCGCTGATGTTATGGCGCGGGCTGCGCACCGGGTTTGAATCTGCCCATGTGGACGGGCCGGATGCCGCCGCCGCTCAGGATTACCTGATTGGCCGGATGATGGGGTTCTTCGCCTCTGATCCGCTGACCGGTTATGCCTGTGCGGGCGAGAGCTATGACAGCCCCAGCTGGCGCGCGGGCGGCATCGCGGGTCAGGCGGTGCAAACGCAGGCATCTGACGCGAATTTCGACGCGCTCGGCGGCAATGCACGCCGTTTCCCGGGCCGTGTCCTGTTGATCGCAGGGGCCTGTTCCACCTGGATCGGTGAAGACCACCAGCGCGGGCATCTGCCGCTTTATGCGGATGCGCGGCTTGTCGTGATCCCGGACGCGGGCCATGACAGTGTCGATGATGCGCCCGAAGCGGTGATCACTGAGATCCGCAACTTCGTGAACGCGGCCCCTTGACGCCACGCCACGTTTGACAGCCCCCGTCCCCGCCCGGTTTGATACGCCGCGGGAGGAGACGGGCCATGCCCCTGCATATCTTGATCATATTGGTGGTGGGCGGCATCGGCCTGATCGCCCTGTTGACCCATTTTCTGGGTCTCTCTCGTGCCCTGCGCCTGACGTCCGCGGACGAGGCCCGGACCGCTTGGCTGCGTGGCTGGCCCGAGGATACCGTCACCGCCGCCCATATTGCCCCGGATGGCAGCGCAGCCCTTGTTGAAACCGACCACGGCCTTGGCATCGTTTTCGTACTTGGCGCGGACAGCTGCGCGCACCGGCTGGATGGCTCGGACATCCACGAAACCCCCGGCGGCCTGCGCATCCTGTTCCACGATTTCGCCACGCCGCGCCTTGACGTGGCGCTGGACCCCGAAGCCCTTACCCATTGGCGACAGATCCTGTCGGAGAAAAGATGACCGACCAACTGACCTATCCCGACGTCGTCCAATACGCCGTACCCTTCTTCATCGCCGCGATTCTGGTGGAGCTTCTGTGGATCGTCCTCAAAGGCAAGGGCGGGCGCTATGAAACGCGGGATGCGGTCACATCCCTGATCATGGGTGCGGGCAATGTCGCCAGCGGCATCGCGCTTGGCTTCATCGCCTGGGGCTTTTTCATGGTGTTGTGGCAGATCACGCCGCTGGACCTGGGCACATCTTGGTGGGTCGTGGCGCTGTGTTTCGTGCTGGATGATTTGCGCTACTATTGGGTGCACCGCTTCGGCCACCGGATCAGGTGGGTCTGGGCGAGCCACGTGAATCACCATTCCAGCCAGCATTACAACCTGACCACGGCGCTGCGTCAGACCTGGACCTATACGTTCACCTTCATGATGGTCGTCCGTGCACCGCTGATCCTTCTTGGCTTTCACCCGGCCATGGTTCTGTTCGTGGGCGGGCTAAACCTGATCTACCAGTTCTGGATTCACACCGAGGCGATCGGCAAACTGCCCCGCTGGTTTGAGGCCGTGATGAACACGCCCTCACATCATCGCGTCCACCATGGCCGCAACGCACGCTATCTCGACTGCAACTATGCGGGCGTTTTCATCATCTGGGACCGAATGTTCGGCACCTTCGTGCCAGAGTTGGAAGAGGACCGCGTCGATTACGGCCTCGTCCACAACCTGGGCACTTTCAATCCGCTGCGCGTCGCCTTCCACGAATGGGTGGGCATCTTCAAAGACATGACACAGCGCGGCCTAACCCTGCGCGAGCGGCTGATGTATGCTGTCGCTCCGCCGGGCTGGAGCCACGACGGCAGCCGCCAGACCTCGGAAGGCATCAAGGCAAGCCACCTTGAACGCCATCCCGAGGATCGGGGCACACCGGGGTTTTAAAGCGGCGGGCTACTCTTCCACCATCTCCCCGCTGCCGCCGAATTCTGCCGGGAAATCCCTGAATTTCGGAAGGCCATCTTTCATCGGCAAGACGGTCTCGGCATAGTTCACATGAACGCCGGGGGCGAATTTCAACGAAGGAATGGTCGCGGCATAGACATCTGTCAGCCCCAACCCCGGATGGTCGGTCATGACGTGACCACCGCATTCGGTGCAATATTGGCGTCCGCTGTTCTCCGTCTTCATGAACCGGGCCAGCTTGTCCGCGCCTTTGGTCACTTTCACCGCATCCGGCTGCCAAAGGGTAAACGCATTAACCGGCCCTGCCGACCAGGATCTGCAAGATTCGCAGTGGCAATAGCCCATGCCTTCGGGGTCTCCCTCGACCTCGATTTCAACTGCTCCACAAAAACACTGTCCACGATGTACCGGCATAGTTCCCTCCCTCATGTCTTGGGAATGTTAGAAGTATGCCCCTCGTCCGACCCCCAGGATAACACAGCTGGTGTGATTTCTCCTAACCACGCCGCAATCGGTTTGCAGGGGCATTTATTGACACAGATCATTACCGACATGTCTGATCCCGATCATGATTTCGGTGAGCCTGGAAAGAACCGGCTCCGAAATGGAGGTGACCCATGAACAAGTTTCTTTATGCCCTCGCCATCCTCGGCTTTCTGGCAGCGTGTACGCCGCCCGATACCTACCCCATATCCGGCGAGGAATGCGGACCGGATGATCCGGTGCAGGACATGTCCGCGCATGATTGCGATCTTCCGATCTGAGCGAGGTTTTCAATCCCCGGTCCCTCGCCTAAGGTTTCGCCAAAGGGTATCGGGGGCCGGGACGCATGACCGCTGAGGAAATCATCGCAACACTCGGGCTTGAGCCGCATCCAGAGGGCGGACATTACCGTCAGACCTGGGAGGCAGAGAACGATGGTCGGGCCACCGGCACCTGTATCTTTTTTCTTCTGAAAGAGGGTGAGGCGAGCCATTGGCACAAGGTCGATGCCGCCGAGATCTGGCTATTCCACGCGGGCGCGCCGCTGGTCCTGTCGATCAGCGAAACGGATGATGGCCCTGCCACCGACCACCTGCTGACGCCGGACCTGACCCGGGGCCGCCCGCAGATCCTCGTTCCCCCACACCATTGGCAGGCGGCGCGGACGACGGGTGATTACACGTTGGTCAGCTGCGCGGTTTCGCCGGGGTTCCAGTTCGACGGATTCGATCTTGCCCCGCCCGGATTCGACATCCCGAGGGGCTGAGATGGATCACAAGTCCGCCCTTGCGGCACTTCCGACCGAGCGCAAGGCGGCCCTGCAGGAACGCTCCGATCTGCGGGGCCTTCTGCACCTCGCCGGGCATGTCGGGCTGATCGTGGGCTTTCAACTGATTATCGCTCTCCGCCTGCCCTTGTGGCAGCTGGCGCTGCTGCCGCTTGGCATTCTGACGGTGTTTCTCTTCACCCTCAGCCACGAATGCACACACTACACGCCCTTCAAGTCGCGCTGGCTGAATGACGCTCTAGGCCATGCAACCAGCCTGCCCCTGATGCTGCCCTTCACCTGGTTTCGCTATTTCCACCTGGCGCATCACAAACACACCAACGACCCCGAGCGCGACCCGGAATTGGAACACGGGCCACGCCCCGAAACATGGCCGCAATTCCTGATCTACCTCAGCGGATGGGGCTATTGGCGGGGCATGGCGAGAACGCTGTGGCGCAATGCCTTTGGCAGCATCGACGCCCCCTACCTGCCCGCCCGCCAGCATGGTACGATCCGGCGCGAGGCGCGGGTGCTGCTTGCGCTTTATGCGCTGATCGGGCTGAGCCTGCTCTGGTCGCCGCTGGCGCTGTGGCTCTGGATTGTGCCGGTGCTGATCGGGCAGCCGTTCCTACGGCTCTACCTGCTGGCCGAACATGGCCGCTGTCCGCCGGTGGCCAATATGCTGGAAAACTCCCGCACCACCTATGCGGGCTGGCCAGTGCGCTTCATCGCGTGGAATATGCCCTTCCATGCGGAACATCACAGTTTCCCGAACGTGCCGTTCCACAAGCTGCCGGAACTTAACCGCGACCTTGCACCGTTGTTGCAAAGCACATCGCCCAGCTATCCGGCCTTCGCCAAGGACTATGCGGACAACCTGCGCCCCTAGCTGCGCGGCCGGCTGATCCGTCCGCCGCCCACTTGCGCGGCGACTCCCGTGGTCATCGGGCCCGAGGTCGACATCTTGCGCACCACCCGCACGGCGAGGAATGCAAAGGCCTGCGCCTCCAGCATGTCGCCGTTCAGCCCGACCTCCTCGACCGGATCAACCGGGCAGGACAACGCGCCCGCCAAACCCTGCATCATCGCCGCATTGTGCCGCCCACCACCGCAGACCAGAACGCGGGTGGGTGGTATGGGGCAATGGCGCAGCCCCTCTGCCACGCAGGCCACAGTGACCGCCACCAGGGTCGCGGCGGCATCTGCATCCGACAAAGCATCCACCCGCGAACAAAGATCATTAAAATCATTTCTGTCCAATGACTTCGGAGGCATCCTTGACATGAACGGTCGGCGCAAGGCTGCCTCTACGATGCTGTGATCCACCGTCCCTGACAGTGCCAGCGCGCCGCCCTCATCCCGTGTCACGCCACGGCGGGCGCTTAGCAGGTCGTCTAGGGGCGCATTCCCCGGACCGGAATCGAAAGCCAGAACCGCGCCATCCTTCTCCGGTCCTTCAAGCCGGGGATCGACCCAGGTCAGGTTCCCCACACCGCCGAGATTGAGAAACACAAGCGGCTCGGTCGCGCCGATCCATTTGGCACAGGCGAAATGGTAGTAAGGGGCCAGTGGCGCGCCCTCACCGCCCAACTGCACGTCAGACGACCGGAAATCCCAGACCACCGGCAGCCCCAACACATCGGCCAATACCTGGCCATTACCCGCCTGATGGGTGCCACGTCCTTGCGGATCATGGGCGAGTGTCTGGCCGTGAAATCCCACCATCTCGGCGCCCTTTAGCCGCGACAGAACCGCGGCATGGGCGGTTTCGACCACCTCTGCCGCGGCCTCGACGCCTGCATCACCCGACCATTTTCCAAACGCCGCGCGGATCACCTCGCGCTCCTCATCGCGATAGGCCCGATAGCGGGTTTCTCCGAATTCATATATGCGCCGCCCGTCGGTCTTCAGCAAAGCCGCGTCTACGCCATCAAGGGATGTACCCGACATCGCGCCTGCAACCCATATCGGCCCTTCCATCATGGCTTCCTTCCCGCTATCACGCCGCCATTCCTATCATTGGACGGACGAGACATGACCTACCACCCCAAATCCGACTTCATGCGCGTGATGATCGAGCGCGGCTTCATGGCCGACTGCACCGATTATCAGGGCCTTGACGAAGCGCTGATCAAGGGCGTGGTGCCGGCCTATATCGGCTTTGACGCGACGGCGAAGTCGCTGCATGTGGGCAGCCTGATCCAGATCATGATGCTGCGCTGGCTGCAAAAGACCGGGCACAAGCCGATCACCCTGATGGGCGGGGGCACGACGAAAGTGGGCGACCCCAGTTTCCGCGCAGATGAGCGCCCCTTGCTGACGCCCGACCAGATCGACGACAACATTGCCGGGATCAAGCAAGTCTTCTCGAACTACGTTACGTATGGCGACGGCCCGGCCGATGCGCTGATGCTGAACAATGACGAATGGCTGGCAGATCTGAACTACCTCGATTTCCTGCGCGATATCGGGCGGCATTTCTCGGTCAATCGGATGCTGTCATTCGAGTCCGTGAAATCGCGTCTTGATCGGGAACAGAGCCTCAGCTTCCTAGAATTCAACTACATGATCCTGCAGGCTTATGACTTCCTGGAACTCAATCGCCGTTATGGCTGCCTGTTGCAGATGGGCGGGTCGGACCAGTGGGGCAATATCGTGAACGGCATCGACCTGACCCGCCGGGTGCTGGATCATGAGATCTATGGCCTCACCTCGCCGCTGCTGACCACCTCGGACGGCAAGAAGATGGGCAAGTCAGCCGATGGCGCGGTCTGGCTGAACGCGGAAATGCGCTCGCCTTACGAGTTCTGGCAGTTCTGGCGTAACACGACTGATGCGGATGTGGGGCGGTTCCTGAAGCTGTATACCGAGCTTCCGATCGAAGAATGCGACCGTCTTGGCGCGCTGGAAGGGTCCGAGATCAACGAGGCCAAGATCGTGCTGGCCAACGAGGTGACGACCCTTCTGCACGGGGCCGAGGCCGCGGCAGCAGCAGAAGCAACCGCGCGTGAGGTCTTCGAGAAGGGCGGCACCGGCGACGATCTGCCCACCCTGACCCTGACCGCCACCGACATTGGCGACGGGATCTCGATTGTACAGCTGATCACACGAGCGGGACTGGCAAAGTCGGGCAAAGAGGCCAAGCGGTTGATTTCGGACAACGGTGCGCGTCTGAACGACGAGCCGCTGACGGATTCGGGTCTGATGATTTCAGCAGCCGATCTAGCTGAACCGATCAAGCTTAGCGCCGGGAAAAAGCGCCATGCGCTGGTGATGTTGGAGGGCTGAGCGCCATGCTCTGGCGCTTGTCAATGGAACACAGGCAAGCGCCAGAAGCCGGAAATCAGCCCTGCATGTGACCTGATGCTGTCATCCGTCGTTCACAAGGTCGACCCAGACCGGATGATGATCTGACGGCCAGAGATCCCCCTGGCGCACCCGAAGCACAGTCGCAGGGCCGATGGCTGCGATCCCGTCTGCGTGCAGGATATGATCGATGGCGGGAAACAGATTGAGTCCCGCGTTGAAGTGAAAGCTGGACCCGGTCGAGGGCACCAAGGTTAACCCCGCACGGTTCAGGTGCCGAACGGAGCCAGAACCGGCAAGCTCGTTGAAGTCGCCCAGGACGATTACCGCATCCCCGCGCTGCGTTGCTTCGTTCACAAGCTCCTGCGCCTTATCCGCCCCTGTCAAACGCCGAAGCCGGTCAGTAAAATGCAGGTGCAGGTTGATCACGGTCATCCTTCGCCCTGTCATCCGGTCCCGAAACCGCGCCCAGGTGATCCGGTCGGCATAGCCTGCAAAGGCCCCTGATATTCCTGGCGTTTCGGGCAATTGCGCGCACCCCTCTTCGAGCAGGGTCAGTCGCGCACGCCTGAAAAAGACCGGCTGTCCGGTTTCGGCTCTCAGGCTGCATGTCGCGGCCGCACTGCCATACTCGGGCATCTGCTGTGTCAGCCACTCTCTCTGGATGGGCGGATGACCCTGCGGTTCCCCGGTCCAGCTTTCCATCTCCTGAAACGCAATCAGATCAGCATCTATCTGTTGCAGGGCCGCCAGAACCAGGGGGCGGCGTTCCTGCCATGCATCCGGGCCTCTTGGATGGTCCACGCCTGACTGTGTCAGGTCGAGATAGCGAATATTGTACGTGGCAACCCGCAGGGCGTGATCCGGTCGGAGGGGCGTTTGCGGGCCGTCGGGCTCAAACGCCGCGCAGCCCGCCATAAATGGAAGAGGCACAAGAGCCGACATTCCCCCCAGTAATGTGCGCCGTCTGCTGAGAATGATCGCCATGCCCCCAAAATGTCCCCTCGGCCGGAACCTTGCGGTGACCATGCCAGAGCGGTGAGGCCAGGTCGAGCTTGACGCGCGCCGCCCCTATTGACGCAGCAGGGCTGACTGGGCCTGGTCCTCGGCAGCCCAGGCTACCAATGCATCCCGGATCGCCTCTTGCGCCTGTTCCCGCCAAGTCGCGTCCATCAGATTTGCCAGGTCTTCCGCGTCGGACAAAAAGCCAAGCTCGATCAGGACGGAGGGGATATCGGCAGCCTTCAGCACCGAGAACCCGGCCTCCAGACGGGGATGCCGATGCAGGTTCGCGCCCGCATTATCAAGCGCTGCAACGATGTGGTCGGCCAGCGCCTCGGATCGAGGGGCGTTTTCCAGCCGGGCCAGGTCCAGCAGCACTCCTGCCACTTCGTCATCGCTGCCCGCAAGATCGACGCCCGCCAGCAGATCGGCACGGTCATGGGCCTCTGCCAATGCCTCTGATGCCGCATCCGAGGCGGTTTCGGACAAGGTGTAAACCGTCGCCCCGCGTGCTCTGCCTGCTTCCAACGCATCAGCGTGCAGCGATAGGAAGGCCTGAGCGCCAGCGCTGCGCGCGATGGTCACCCGCTCGGGCAGCGACACGAACCAGTCGCCTTCCCGCGTCAGAACCACGTCGAACAAGCCCGACCGCAGAAGCACCTCGCGCAGTTCGATGGCAAAGACCAGCATCAGGTCGGCCTCATCCTGTCCACGCCGTTGCGCTCCGGGGTCAACGCCGCCATGACCGGGATCAAGCGCGATCATGATAGGTCCGCCTTCAGGTCGGGCCGGCGGGGCAGTGTCAGCAACAGGAACCGGCGGCAGGCGCACGCCTGGCGGGGTATGGGCCGCAAGTTCGGCAAACTCATCTGCCGATACCGGTGAAAGCCTGAGACGAACATGGGCGGTGCCGTCGGTGTCGTCGGTTTCCATCCCGGCCTGGGCGATCTCCATCGGGCGGTCGAGGGACAGCACCATACGCGACCAACCGGCATCACCGCGCCCCATGGCCACGGCTGTCACCTGATCTGCGTCATCGAAGTCAGGGCCAAGCGCGGCCCAGTTCACCTCGCGAAAATCGAGCACCACGCGTTCCGGCTCATCCAGCACGAATACCCGGTACGGCACGGCCTGAGTCAGGGAGAGATCAAGCACCACGTCCCGCCCGTCATCTTCCAGACGGCTGTCATCGGCAAGAACCCGCGCAAGTGCCCTGAGATCCTGCGCCGCGGCGGGCATGACTGACAAGAAAATCACAATAAAAACAAAGACTGCCCGGATCATCGGTCTTCCGCCGAAGGTTGCTGTTCTTGGCAGGATAGCAGGTCCGCTGCCATGCCCCAAGCCATGCCCGCACGCAAGTTTCATGAAATGGCGCGGGACTTGCCTTATTCTTCCCGCAAACCGGCTTCAGGATCGGATCAATGTGAACCAGTTGTTGCCGAGAGACATATGAAACCGACTCTTCTTCACCACGCTGCTTACCGGATTTACCGGCTGCGCCGCCTGATTTCCGTTTCAGTTCTGGTGGTTGTACTGGGGGCGGTTCTGTCCTTGGCAATCTCTCCTGACTTCAATCTCTTTCGCGATCCGCTGAACCTGTTTCTGCTGATGCTGGTATGGGGGGGAATCGTGTCCAGTGCGGCGGTGGCCTTTCCGGCTGGCTGGATCGACGTTCTGACCGCTTCGGTCGCATTCGCGCTGTTGCTGCTGGCAACACCCTATCTGCAACTCGCCGTAATGGGCGCGCCAATTGTCGAAGGCGGCATTAGCGATCACATGGCGATTCTGTTGATGTCGCTGGCTTGGTTCATGGTCTGGCTGCTGGTTATGGCCCTGTTCATTTATGCGGGCCAGAATCTGCCCATGGGCAAGCGCAAGCACCATACGCGGGTGTTCTGCCCTGCCCCGCCCGATCGTGTGCGCCGGGCCCTGTGCCCGCTGCCAGACACCACTGTGGCCGGTCGCATCTGTGGACCCGAGGAACCGAGCGGCTTTTTCCCGGTCCGGTACGAAACGGCGGCCCCAAACGGCGACAGTTTTGCTATCGCCCGCCAGGCACATAGCTATCGCTATCGCATCTTGCACGAAGACCGTTTGACCCGGCAATCAGAGGCCACCGTCAGGCTGGAAGGCCGCCAAAGCCGGTCAGAGATCTTCGAAAGGCTGGAACCGGTCGAGGGTGGCACGCTGTATACCCTTGTCGAGAAGCACGACCATTTCAACCTGCTGTCCGCCATCGGCTTCTGGATCAACGACTTCGGCGCAGACCATGCGCTGGCCTATCTGGACGAGGCCGAAGGCCACCCGTCGCTGGCGATTTTCAATCAACGCCAGCGCAGCCCGATTTCCATCGTGTCGCGGCTGTTCAAGAAGACCGGGACGCCATGAACGTCTGAAGCCGGGCGATCCCTTCCCGGATATCCTCTGTCGAGCGTGCGTAGGAAAACCGCAGGGTGGTTGCCCCCCGGATCGGGTCAAAGTCGAGCCCAGGCGTCACCGCCACCCCCGCATCGCGCAGGATCTCCGCACAGAAGGCAAGCGAGTCGCCGGTGTGATCCGAGACATCCGCATAGACATAGAACGCCCCGTCCGCAGGTGCGACCTTGTCAAATCCCGCTTGTGCAAGCCCCTCCAGCATCAGCTGCCGGTTCGCGGTGTAGACCTCGCGATGCGCGTCCAGTTCTGCCCGGCCCTCTGGCGATAGCGCCCCAAGCGCTGCAACCTGTGCCGCATGGGGCGGGCAGATGAACATGTTCTGCGCCAGACGCTCGACTATGCGCACATGATCCTCTGGCACCACCAGCCAGCCAAGCCGCCAGCCTGTCATGGAAAAATACTTTGAGAAGGAATTGACCACGTAGAGATCGTTGGACATCTCAAGCGCAGATATCGCCCGCCCCTCATATTGCAGCCCGTGGTAGATCTCGTCCGAGATCATGGCAATGTTCCGATCTGCACAGGCGCCGACCAGATCACCAAGAGCCGGTTTGTCCAGCATCGTGCCCGACGGGTTCGCAGGCGAGGCCACGATCAGGCCCGCCATATCTTCGGTCAGATCGCCCGGCACCGGCTGATAGCGGTTGGCCTCAGTTGTCTGGAACCCGACCGGCGTCAGGCTCAGCGCCTTCAGGATCTGGCGATAGCTGGGATAGCCGGGTTCACCCAAGCCCACCTTTTCGCCCGCATCAAAGAGCGCCGTAAACGCCAGCAGAAAGGCCCCTGAAGCGCCCGCCGTCAGAACGATCCGACCGGGATCGAGATCAACCCCGTACCATTCATCATAAAGCGCTGCGATGCCCGCCCGCAGGTCGGGTCTGCCCAGGGCGACGGTATATCCAAGCGGCCCTTTCTCCATCTCGGCGGAAAGGCGCGCACGGGCAGCAGCAGGCGCGCCGGACCCCGGCTGGCCCACTTCCATGTGAATAATATGGCGTCCGGCCTCCTCTGCCGCGCGCGCCTGTTCCATCACATCCATCACGATAAAGGGATCAACGCCGGAGCGCCTTGAATATCGCATCTGCCTCTCCTTAAGCTGGCAAAGGTTGAACCAGTCAAAGACAGGAAGGTCAATGTCACTTCTCGCCCGCCTAACGGCCCTGATCCTGTTCCTGTCCACCATGGCCGCGCAGGCGCAAAGCATCATCCGCGATGCCGAGATCGAACACGGGCTACAGGCCCTCGCCGCGCCCATTCTGCGGGCGGCGGGTTTGCCCAGTTCGGTGCGGATCATCGTTGTCAATGACAGCTCGCTGAACGCCTTCGTCGTGGATACCAACCATATCTTCATTCATTCCGGCCTGCTGATGCGGCTGGAAGAACCGGCACAAGTTCAGGCGGTCATTGCCCACGAAGCCGCCCATATCGCCAGCGGTCATTTCACACGGCGCGCAGCCAATGTGGGCCATGCCAATACGGTGGCGCGCATCGGGCTGCTGCTTGGGGTTGCGGCGGGCGTGGCTACCGGCGATTCCTCTGCCGGTTTCGGCGTCCTTGCTGGCACCACCGCGGCGGCACAGCGCGTGCTTTTCGCCCATACCCGCGCGGAAGAGGCCAGCGCCGACACCGCTGGCATCCGCTTCATGATTACGGCCGGAGTGGATCCGACTGCGATGCTGGACGTACTGGATATCTTTCGCGGGCAAGAGGCGCTGTCGGTTGGTCGTCAGGATCCGTACCTGCTGACCCACCCGATGACACGCGAACGCCTGCGCGCCGTGCGTGCACTGGTGGCCGGTCACGAAGGGGGCGAGCCGGACAATACATCCATGTACTGGTTCCAGCGCATGTCCGGCAAGCTGACCGCGTTTTTACGCGCTCCCGGCTGGACCCTGCGCCGGGTCGGACGCAACGACACTTCCGAAATCGCCCGCCTGCGCCGCGCCATCGCCTATCACCGACAGCCCGATACCGACCGCGCCATGGCAGAGGTCGACGCGCTGGTCGCGATGCGCCCCAACGACCCCTATTATCATGAGCTGCGCGGTCAGATCCTGTATGAATCCCGGCTTTATGCCAATGCGGTCGCGGCCTATGCCAGGGCTGTCGAGCTTGCACCGCGCGAACCGCTGATCCTTGCGGGATATGGCCGGGCGCTTTTGGCCGCTGACACCGCCTCGGGCAACCGGCAGGCGCTGGAGGTGCTGAACCGCGCCCGCGCCCGTGACCCGTTCAACCCGCGCCTGCTGCGCGACCTTGGCCTTGCCCATGCCCGGCTTGGCCAGAATGGCATGGCCTCGGTCGCGACAGCCGAACGATACGCCCTTCAGGGGCGCTTTGATGATGCCCAGATCCACGCTAACCGCGCCTCGGGCCTTCTGCCACAAGGCAGCCCGGGGTGGCTGCGGGCGCAGGATGTGCTAGGTGTTGCCCAAACCGTCTTGAACCGGAGATAGACATGAAGAGATTTGCCCCCGCCGCGCTGGCTTTTGCCGCGGCCCTGACCGCCGCGCCGCTGGCCGCGGATGGGATCGCCGACATGAGCGATGCCGAGCGCGCCACATTCCGTGCAGAAGTCCGTGACTACCTGCTGGAGCATCCCGAGGTGCTGCTGGAGGCGATCGCCGTCCTGGAAGAACGTCAGGCTCAGGCTGAAACCGTTCAGGATCAGGCCATGGTGCTGGCCAATGCCGAGGCGCTTTTCGACAGCCAGTTTGACTGGGAAGGCGGCAACCCGGATGGCGATATCGTGCTGGTCGAGTTCATGGATTATCGTTGCGGCTATTGCCGCCGAGCACAGCCCGATGTGGAACGGCTGATCTCCTCTGACGGCAATATCCGTTACATCGTCAAGGAATTCCCGATCCTTGGCGACGAATCCGTCATGGCCTCGCGCTTTGCCATCTCGACGCGCCAGAACATCGGCGACGATGCCTACGAACTGGTGCATGTGGCGCTGATGCAGATGCGCGCCGAAGTGACCGAGGACAGCCTGCGCCGACTGGCCGAAGGGCTGGAGCTTGATGCCGACGTTATTCTTGCGGGCATGGATGCGCCAGAAGTGGACCAGGTGATTGCCGCGAACCACGCATTGGCCGGGGTGCTGCAAATCTCTGGTACGCCGACTTTCGTGATGAACGACCAGCTGCTGCGTGGCTACCTGCCTTATGAGGGCATGGCAGCTTTGGCGGCGGAAATCCGGTCCCAGACCAACTGACGCTTCCTAGCTATTCTAAGCAGAAAGCCCCGGGTCATCCCCGGGGCTTTTTGATTGCGTCGGATCAGGGCTGGATCAGCCCATTGACCACCAACCGCGTTTTTTCGGGCGATCGTCATCAAGCGTGTCGTTCGCCACTGCCGCAGCGGGTTCAGGCTCTGCCTCGGATACGACAGGTTCTGCCTCCGGGGTTGCCTCTTCCTCTGCCACGGCGGCTGCCTGGGTTGTTTCAACCTCTGGCTCCGGTGCAGCGGCAGGTTCTTCCTGCGGGGCGGCTGCTTCCTCTGGCGATTCCACTTCTGCCGGAGCCTCTGGCGCTGTCTCTTCCGCCGCAGCATCAGTTTCAGCCACTTGCGCCGGGGTCTCCACTTCAGGCGCAGCGTCCGGCTCTGCCGGGGTTTCCGCGTCCGCGGATGGCGCTTCAGCCTCCGCAACCACGGGTTCCTCGACCTTCTTCTTGCGGCGGGTGCGTGGCTTGCGCTTGGGCTTTTCCTCGGCTGCCGGTGCTGGCGTCTCAGCTTCGGCTGGTGCCTCGGCGGCAACCTCTGCCACGACCTCTGCCGGCGCGTCCGCAGGTGCGGTGCCTTCGGCAGTCACGGACTCGGCTTCCGCCTGTTCTGCTTCACGGTTCTCACCGTTCTCGCCGTTTTCGCCGTTTTCACCATTGTCCGTCTTGCGGCGCCCGCGCCCGCCACGACGGCGACGGCGCTTTTTCTTGGGCTGATCATCCGTCGCCTCGGGCGCTTCCGCCTCGGGGACCGCTTCGGCGGCCTCCTCGGCTGCAACCTCTTCGGCGATGGTGTCCATCAAGGCGCTGTCCATCGAGATGACCGGGGCAGCTGCTGCAACCCGACGGGTGGCTGTCTTGAACTTCTCAATCTTGAAATCCGGCGACACGAGCATCGGGTCCGCTTCGATCCGGATCGACATGCCATAGCGCGCCTCGATCTCGGCCAGGTATTCGCGCTTGGCGTTCATGATGAAGTTCACGATACCCACGGGCGCCGTTACCAGGACCTCTCGCGAGCGGCGGCGCGTGCCTTCCTCTTCCAACTGGCGCAGAATGCTGAGCGCAAGACTGTCGTCCGAACGCACCAAACCGGTGCCATGGCAGGCGTGGCAGGGCTGCGTCGTTGCCTCAAGCATACCGGGGCGCAGGCGCTGGCGGCTCATTTCCAACAGGCCAAAGCCCGAGATACGACCCACCTGGATACGGGCGCGGTCGGTTTTCAACTTGTCCTTCAGACGCTTTTCCACGGCGGCGTTGTTGCGCCGTTCATCCATGTCGATGAAGTCGATGACGATCAGACCGGCCAAATCGCGCAGGCGCAACTGACGGGCAACCTCTTCGGCGGCCTCAAGGTTGGTCTTGGTCGCCGTGTCCTCGATCGACGCTTCCTTGGTGGCGCGGCCAGAGTTCACATCAATGGCGACCAGCGCCTCGGTCACACCGATCACGATGTACCCGCCCGAGCGCAGCTGCACCACCGGGTTGAACATGTCGGCCAGATAACCCTCGACCTGATGGCGCGCAAAGAGCGGCATCGGTTCGTTGTAGTGTTTCACGTTCTTGGCGTGGGACGGCATGATCATCTTCATGAAGTCCTTGGCATGGCGGTAGCCACGCTCGCCCTCGACCAGAACCTCGTCGATATCGCGGTTATAGAGATCGCGGATCGACCGGTGGATCAGGTCGCCTTCTTGATAGATCGCCGCCGGTGCAATGGATTTCAGGGTCAGATCGCGGACCTGTTCCCACTGGCGTTGCAGATATTCATAGTCGCGCTTGATCTCGGACTTGGTGCGCTTGGCACCGGCTGTCCGCACGATCAGCCCCGCGCCCTGCGGCACGTCGAGCGACACCGCGATTTCCTTAAGCTTCTTGCGGTCCACCGCATTGGTGATCTTGCGGGAAATGCCACCGCCACGCGCGGTGTTGGGCATCAGAACGCAATATCGGCCTGCAAGGCTCAGATAGGTGGTCAGCGCGGCGCCCTTGTTGCCACGCTCTTCTTTGACGACCTGCACCAGCATGATCTGGCGAACTTTGACCACTTCCTGAATCTTGTAGCGGCGTGGGCGTGGCTTGCGCACCGGACGAATATCTTCGTGGTCATCATCATCGGCCACGGTCGAGATATTGGGGTCAACATCGGCGGCATCCGCGATGGTGTCATCGCCTGCATCGCTATCGTCATCCGCGCTGTCGTCATCCGCAGCCTCGGTGCTGGTATCAGCCTCGTCACCATCATCGGCATCAGCCTCTGAGTCTGCCGCTTCGGCAGGGGCTTCAACGGCTTCGACAGCTGGCGTGTCTTCCTCCGGTGCTGCGTCAACTGACGCGTCGGACTCTGCATCAGACGATATGTCCTGCGGCTTTTCGGCTGCGTCGGGGGCATCGGCTGCCATCGGTGCAACCAGCGTCGTTTCCTCTTCGTCAGACGACAGATCAACCACATCCATTCCGGACGGAGAGCCGCGCTTGCCGCCCTCAACCTCGCCCGTGGTCACCGCATCGCTGCGGCTATCGGCGGCCTGTGTCTCGCTGCCGTTTGCGGGCTTGCGACGGCGACGGCGCGACCGCTTGGGTCTGTTTTCAGCATCCGCCTCAGCCTCGGCCTGAGCGCGGGCGTATTCCTGTTCCTCCGCGATCAGCGCTTCGCGATCGGCGGTTGGTATCTGGTAGTAATCGGGGTGAATTTCCGAAAAAGCGAGGAATCCGTGGCGGTTGCCACCATAATCCACAAAGGCAGCCTGCAACGAGGGTTCGACCCGCGTGACTTTTGCCAGATATATGTTTCCTGCCAGTTGCCGCTTGTTCAGTGACTCGAAATCGAATTCCTCGACCTTGTTTCCGTCAGCCACGACGACGCGGGTCTCTTCCGCGTGCGTGGCATCGATGAGCATTTTCTTAGCCATGTGATCCTTGCACATGAACCCCGGATCGGCGCGCCAGGTGGCGCGCTTCCCGTGAATCCAAGCTGTCCTGAAAGGGCGACGGCGGCGGCGCACCCGGACGGGGCGCGGGCATCTGCCCTGCCTTGCCGTCCCTCAACTCTGCGCACGCGTTGCATCGCGGTTTATCTCCGATGGCCGGTCATCGCCTGCCACCCGTTATTTCGCCCGAAACCCGGGCAATTTCTGTGTCAGGACCATCCCGGCCCCGGTGATCTTCCCGAAAACCGCGCCGCTTTTTCGCGCGCCGGAGATCGGTCAGAGAAACTTTGCGCAAGGCCCTTAAACACCGGACCTGCAATTTGTGACATTAAGGGCACTTCCGGGGGGATTACAATGGCAATTCGTCATCTGACGGTTGCATGCAGGGCGCCATTTGCGGGTGCAACCAGCCGTGGCTCTGGTTCTTGGCCGAAATGTTCAAGCCGAAGGCACTGCAGCCTCTCAGCTCTCACCATGGCTGTGATTTTCAATACGCCATGCCATCCGCGCCCAAGCGGCGGGCGAAGCCACCCCCTTGTGGGTTGGTTGAGAGCGACGCCCCCCGGTCCGCCAGCTTGCTGGCGAATTATCAGAGATAGTCCGACCTGCTGAGCCCGTATTTGGCCATCTTCTCGTTCAATGTCCGGCGCGGCAGGCACAGCTCTTCCATGACGCTGGCGATAGATCCGCGATGGCGACGCATGGTGTTGTCGATCAGCATCCGCTCAAACGCTTCTACATATTCCTTAAGCGGCTTGCCCTCGCTGCTCATCTGCGATCCGGTCTCCTCACCTTCGCTCATCAGAAGCGAGGCAATCGACCCCGATCCGCGTCGTTGCTGCAGGATCGCGCGCTCCGAGATATTGATCAGCTGGCGCACGTTGCCGGGCCACGGTGCTTGCAGCAGCTGTGCGGCCTCCTGTGCCGTCACCTGCGGCGCGTCGGTGCCGTATTCTTCGGCGAACTGCTCACCAAAGCGATTGAACAGCGTCAGAATATCCTCACCGCGCGCGCGTAGCGGCGGCAGGTCGATGCGCATGGCGGCAAGACGATAGAACAGATCAGGACGCAGCGCCTGTTCGCAGCCGGTGTCCGGGTCCGGCGCGTTGCAGATCGCAACGATCCGGGTCTCTGCAGGGGTGCCCATGTCCTCAATGGTTTTCAAAAGCCGTGCCTGAAGAGCCTGCGGCAACGCCTCCACCCCTTCCAACAGCAAAGATCCCCCGCGCGCCTGCTCGATAAGGGGCAGGTCCTGCCCCTCGCCCACGGGGCCAAACAGCATCGCGCCAAGCGCCGCCTCGTCATGCGCCGCACAGGCGACCGAGACCAGCGGCTTTCCCGCGCGCGGGCCCACGGCATGTAGCGCATGGGCCACCAGAGTCTTGCCGGTGCCGGTTTCCCCGGTAATCAGAACGTGGCCATCCGCCTGACCCAGATCCAAGATGTCCTCGCGCAGCCGCTCCATCACAGGTGAAGACCCAATCAGCTTGCGCATCAGAACGGTGCCATCCGACAGCTCTTTGCGCAGCGCCCGGTTGTCGAGCGTCAGACGGCGGGTCTGACCTGCGCGCTTGGCAAGCTCGGTCATCCGGTCGGGGTTGAACGGTTTTTCCAGGAAGTCATAGGCCCCAAGCCGCATCGCCTCCACCGCCATGGGCACATCGCCATGACCGGTGATCATGATTACCGGCAGGCTGCTGTCCATGCCCATCAGGCGTTTCAGAAAGGCCATGCCGTCCATGCCCGGCATCTTGATGTCGGTGACCACAACCCCGGAATAGTCCGGGCCGATATTCTTCAGCGCCTCTTCGGCGCTGCCATAGGTCTCGGTCTGAAAGCCCGACAGCGCCAGCCATTGGCTGATCGACTGGCGCATGTCCTGTTCGTCATCGACGATTGCAATCCGCATGGCTCTTCCTCTGTTTCATTTACTCGGCGGCGGCGCTGCCGTGATCTGCCCGTGGCAGGCGCACTTCGAAGACGGCGCCGCCCTGATCCCCATTGCGCGCGGTCAGCCGCCCGCCGAGATCCTTGACGATGCCGGACGAAATGGCGAGCCCGAGGCCCACCCCGTCGCCGGGTTTCTTTGTCGTGTAGAATGGCTCGAACAAAGCGTCGAGATCGTCAATACCCCGTCCGTTGTCGCGCACGGTCAGCACAACCTCGTCACCCTCCGCAACAATCAGGTCCAGTTCACGCACGTCCTCGCCCTTCATTGCGTCCAGAGCATTGCGCAGCAGGTTGATGATCACCTGCTCCAATCGCAGCCGGTCGGCCATAACCAGTACCGGCTGACGCGGGATGCTCTGTGTGATCTCGACCGTCATCTTCCGAAGCTGCGGTTCCATCATCGTCAGGGCCGAGCTGAGCGCCTCGCGCATATCGACCTCCTGAAACGCCTCGCCGCCCTTTCTGGCATAGGATTTCAGCTGCCTTGTGATGGCCCCCATCCGGTCGATCAGATCGTCGATCCGCTGGAACGAGGACAGCGCCTCTTCCGACCGTCGGCGTTGCAAGAGCAGCTTGGCTCCGGCCAGGTAGGTCTTCATCGCCGCAAGGGGCTGGTTCAGCTCGTGGCTGACCGCGGCAGACATTTCGCCAAGCGCCGCGAGTTTGGAGCTTTGGGCAAGGCTTTGTTCCGCCTCTTCGAGGGTCTTTTCGACCTTCTGACGTTCGGCGATTTCCCGCTGTAGCCGGTCATTCAACCGGCGAAGCTCCGCCGATTCCCGTTGAAAGACAACCGATTGCAGCCTGGCCCTGCGACTGAGCAAATAGAACGCCGCCGCCAGAAACAACGCGAATCCCATGATCTCCAGCGCCAGGACCCCGTTCACGCGTTCCCGGACCGAGTCGTAGGCCGTGAACGAAACAAGCATCCAGCCCCGAAACGGGATGCGACTTTCAAGTCTCAGAGTAGACGAGCCGCTGAAATATGGTCCGGGATTGGCAAACGCCCAGTCCCCTGCCGCTTCGATCGCACGCTCGATAGCACTGTCAGGCGACTGCACCGCGACGGCTTCCGCTTCGTTGCGGCCCCGCCAACGCGGCTCCGTCGACAGGATGATCCGACCTTCCGAATTGGCGACGAACACCGCCTCTGACGTGCCGCGCCAGCGGTCGGAAAGACGCCCCAGATCGACACGAACAAGGATAACTCCGAGCAGTAGAGAGTCATCCTCGACCCGCCGCGAGAAGGTGAAATTAAAGGCGCCCGTATCCAGTTCCGTGGTCGTGAACACCGTGTCGTTCGATCGCTGCGCTTCAACAAAATAAGGCTGATCGCGGTGTTGTTCTCCGATCTGATGCCGGTCTGTCGCCGCCACCACACGCCCTTCGCGATCCAGAAGCTCAATCGAGGCCGCGCCGATTTCCTCCCGGTAAGAGATCAGCCGCTGCGACGTGGTGGAAAACTCTCCGACGGACAGAGCGCGCACCAAAGTGGGATCGCGTGACAACAATAGCGGCACGACGGAATTGCGCTGAAGTTCCGAGATGATCGAGCCGGAATAAAGCGCCAGCCGCAGTTCCGCCCGGTTGCGGGTGGTCTCGGTAAAGCGGTCTGTGAGCCAGATGTTAGAGACCCAGACGACAACCCCGGCAACCGCCAGGAACACGACCAGAAGACCGCGCAAGATCCATGCACGGCGCCCTGACGATGCTCGCAGGGCCACATCAGAACGCAGCGGCCTGTTCATGAAGTAAATCTAGGGGTTTGACGGCAGAGCCTCAAGCCCGTCAGGCTGCGACAAGCGCCTGTGACAGCCCGGTGAACATCGCCCACCCGTCGGTACCGCCATGGTTGGCGTCGACGACCCGTTCGGGGTGGGGCATCATGCCAAGCACCCGGCGGTTTTCAGATAGCACCCCTGCAATGTCATCGGTCGCGCCGTTGGGGTTGCCCACATAGCGAAAGGCAACGCGATCATCGGCCTTGAGCGCCGCCAGCCCGTCCGCGTCGATGACATAGTTGCCATCATGATGCGCCAGCGGGATGTCGATCTGCTGACCTTTGGCATACCCTTGCGTGAACACGCTGTTGCTGGTTTCGACCGAAAGCGTCTGCATCCGGCAGATGAATTTCAGCCCCGCATTGCGCATCAGCGCGCCGGGCAGCAAACCGGTTTCGCAAAGCACCTGAAAACCGTTGCAGATGCCAAGGGCATAGCCGCCCCGGTTCACATGCGCCGCAACCGCCTGCATGACCGGCGATTGCCCGGCAATGGCCCCGCAGCGGAGGTAGTCGCCAAAGGAAAATCCGCCAGGAATGCCCACGATATCGACGCCCTCAGGCAGCGTCGGATCCTTGTGCCAAACCATGTCGACCGAGAACCCCGCCTTGCGGAAGGCCACGGCCAGATCACGGTCGCAGTTTGAACCGGGGAAGACGATGACGGCAGCTTTCATGGGGGCACCTTTCCTTGGGTGGCGATCTTGATCCGCCCCTTACCGCAAATGCGGGCGGGGGCAAAGGGGCCTATCGCGTGAAATCGGTGATCACGGCCACGCCAGGCGGGGTCGGCCCGTCAAAAGCGGCCAGTTCGGCGCTGGCATCCGACAGGCTCACGCGGCGGGCAATCATCGGGGTCAGGTCCAGCGCACCCCCTTCAATGAGCGACAGCAGCGAGGGATAGCGCCAGGACGGCATACCGCGCGTGCCGTAGATGGCAAGTTGCCCGGAATAGACCGCATCCCATGGCAACGTCATATTGACGTGATCCCCGGCCGGCATTCCGACTTGCACCATGCGCCCAAGCTTTCGCAATGATTTCATGGCATTGATCGTGGTCACTTCGAATCCGAGCGCCTCAACCGCCAGATCTGCGCCGCCTTTGGTGATTTCCCTGATCTCGCCCACGGGATCGGCCCCGGCCGCGTTGACAGCTGCATCAATGCCAAGTTCGCGCGCGTGATCCAGTTTTTCCTGCACCACGTCCGCGACGACAACACGCGCGCCAAGCGCCTTGCCAATAAGGGCTGCGGCCAGGCCGATGCCGCCTACTCCCCAGATTGCCAGCCACTCCCCCGGACGAAGCGCCGCACGCCCCGTCAAAGCGTGCCAGGCGGTCGTGACCCGGCACCCAAGCGCGGCGGCAAGGGCGGGGTCCATCCCCTCTGGCAGACTGGTCAGGTTGGCATCCGCCCGCGCCACCGCCAGCCTTTGGGCAAAAGCACCTGGGGCGGTGAAGCCGGGAATGATCTGTGTGGCACAGACAGTCTGATGACCGGCACGACAATCCGGGCAGGTGCCACAAGCCAGGATAAAGGGAGCAATGACCCGGTCACCAACCCGCCACTGGCTGACCTCGCGGCCAACTTCGCACACCACGCCGCAATATTCGTGTCCAGGGATCTGCGGCAGCGGCACGTCGGGTTCATGCCCGCCCCAAAGATGCCAGTCGGACCGGCAGATGCCACAGGCCAGCACGTCCAGCACCACCCCATCGGGCGGACATTCCGGGTCGGGCAGGTCCGTGACCTGCAAGGCCGTGCGGGGCTGGATCAGCTGCGCGGCCCGCATCAGGTTCAGCCCATGGCGATCGAGTAGCTCTCGATCACCG
Source organism: Nioella aestuarii (assembly GCF_050896395.1). Taxonomy (NCBI): domain Bacteria; kingdom Pseudomonadati; phylum Pseudomonadota; class Alphaproteobacteria; order Rhodobacterales; family Paracoccaceae; genus Nioella; species Nioella aestuarii. Next base: position 53,595 of record NZ_JBPBBA010000019.1, read on the forward strand.
TATTGGCGAGCAGTTTTTCGCACATCGCCTTGACCGTGTCCTCAGAGGTGCCATCGGCCAGATCGAGCTCGATCACCTTGCCCTGGCGGACACCCTCGACGCCGTCGAAGCCCAAAGCCCCAAGCGCGTGGCGCACGGCCTCGCCCTGCGGGTCCAGAACGCCTTGTTTCAGCATTACGGTCACGGTTGCGCGCATCGCCCCTGCCCTTTTCTTCTTGGTCCAAATACTCAATCGGCGCGCGCTGATCACGCGCGCATCGGTTCATTTCGCCAGCTTAGTTCACCAGCGTCGGCTTGCCACCGTGACCGGTGCTGGTGGGCATCACGCCAAGGCGACGGGCCACTTCCGTGTACGCGTCGGTCAGGCTGCCCAGATCGCGGCGGAACACGTCCTTGTCCAGCTTCTGGCCGGTCTCAATGTCCCACAGGCGGCAACTGTCGGGGCTGATTTCATCGGCTACGATCAACCGCATGAAATCGCCATCCCAGGCGCGGCCGATCTCGATCTTGAAATCGACCAGACGAATGCCGACGCCCATCATCATGCCAGACATGAAGTCGTTCACCCGCAGGGCCAGCGCGACGATATCGTCGAGATCCTGCTGCGAGGCCCATCCAAATGCGATGATGTATTCCTCGGGCACCAGAGGATCGCCCAGTTCGTCGTTCTTGTAGGAAAACTCGATGATCGGACGCGGCAGCTGTGTGCCTTCTTCCATCCCCAGGCGCTTTGCCATCGACCCGGCGGCGAAGTTGCGCACGATCACTTCCAGCGGGATGATCTCGACCTGGCGGATCAGTTGTTCGCGCATGTTGATGCGGCGGATGAAATGGGTCGGCACGCCGATATTGTTCAGCCCGTTCATGAAGAATTCAGACAAACGGTTGTTCAGAACGCCCTTGCCTTCGATGGTCGCCTTCTTCTCGGCGTTGAAGGCAGTGGCGTCATCCTTGAAGTACTGAACCAGAGTTCCCGGTTCCGGGCCTTCATACAGGATCTTCGCTTTGCCTTCGTAGACCTTTTTGCGCCGTGCCATGTGCTTGTCTTCTCCGAATCCATCACCCGGCGCCCCAGGCACCGTTTGAGGCGCGTATACGCCCAAGGCCATCGAAAGGGAAGCGGCCCTTACTGCGCGCTAAAGCCCCAGAAGCCAAGCCGCCCGCTGCCGACAGCGATTATACCCGCGCGGTTGTTAAAGGGGCGGTGCGTCAGGTCGTAATTGCGAAAGAACTCATCGTTGAGATACATCCGCGCCTGAGTTCCGCTAATCCGCACCTCCAGCACGTCCGATCCGTCACCGCGCCCCACCGGGTCGCCGGCTTCACCATAGATCACATCCATGGTTTCGACGTCACGGTTGATCGCCATCAACGTATTATCCGCCGTCAGCAGAAAGGCGATGTAGGTGCTATTGGCTTCGCCGAAGTCATATAGCAGCCCGGTCGCCGCCACACCTTGCCCGTCATCATTGCGGGCATAAACATTCGCGCGAAGGATCAGCGTACCGTCGTCGTTCAGCAACGGCATCTCATAATAGCGGATTGCGCCCGAATCCGTGGTGTTCTGAAGAACGAACCAGCCGTTTTCTTCGTATCCGCGCCATAACTGGTCCTGAAACTCGCCCAATCCCAGGGGCTGAAGATACTCTCCTAGCACCGCATCGACTGTTGCCTGGGCCAAAACCGGGGATGCGGACAGCATGATTGCCGTCGAAAGGGCGGCTATTGTAGATCTGAACATGGCGGGTTCTCCTGCAAAAGGCTGAGTAAAATCGGGTCGCTATATGGGGCTAATATGAGGTCAAGGAGGCGATTCGGTCCAGTTTTCTGCACAAAAACCGTTCAGCAGCGGCCTCCAGCCGCACAATCCACCCTTGTGCGACCCACCCTGCCCGGCCTATTTGAAAAGCAACAAATGCATCTGAGTCAGGAGAGCCCAAGATGACCACCTTCGATGACCGCGAACACGCGTTCGAAGCCAAGTTCGCCCATGACGCCGAAATGGTGTTCCGCGCCGAAGCCCGCCGCAACAAGCTGGTTGGCCTGTGGGCCGCGGAGATTATGGGCAAAACCGGCTCTGACGCCGATGCCTATGCCATCGAAGTGGTGAAGTCCGATTTCGAGGAAGCGGGCCACGAAGATGTGGTGCGCAAGGTCGCAGCGGATCTGGACGGCAAAGCCACCGCAGATGAGATCCGCGCCAAGATGGCGGAACTGCTGATTGTGGCCAAGGGCCAGCTGATCAACGAAGCCTAAGCCACAAGGGCTGCCAAGACATGACAGGGCCGCCCGTGCAGATCGCGGGCGGCCCTTGCCGTTCTAAATCGAACGAAGCTCATAACCTTTATGCAGATTATGCGCTTGCCTCATCTCCCTGTCGCGGACCAAGAAGGCCCTGCGCAGATATCTGAAAGACGACTCACATGACCAATCTCCTGTCCAAGCTGATGGCGGAACGCGACTGGCTGATGGCCGATGGTGCGACCGGCACGACCCTTTTCAACATGGGGCTGTCCTCGGGCGATGCGCCAGAGCTGTGGAATGTCGATCACCCTGATCGCATTGCGGCGCTCTATCAGGGGGCGGTCGATGCGGGGTCGGATATCTTCCTGACCAATTCCTTCGGCGGCACCCGCGCCCGTCTGAAGCTGCACGGCGCACAGGACCGGGCGTTCGAACTGTCAAAGCTGGCCGCTGAGATCGGCCGTGAGGTTGCCGACAAGGCGGGCCGCCCGGTGGTCGTGGCTGGCTCTGTCGGGCCGACCGGGGAAATCATGGTGCCCATGGGCGCGCTAACCCATGAAAGCGCGGTCGAGATGTTCCATGAACAGGCCGAAGGTCTGAAGGCTGGCGGCGTCGATGTGCTTTGGGTCGAAACCATTTCCGCCGCCGAGGAATTCAAGGCCTTCGCAGAGGCGGCCAAGCTGGCCGATATGCCCTGGTGCGGCACGATGAGCTTTGACACCGCAGGCCGCACAATGATGGGCTTCACCTCGTCCGATATGGCGGCAATGGCCGAAAAGCTCGATCCGCGCCCGCTGGCCTTTGGCGCCAATTGCGGGGTCGGCGCGTCCGACCTTCTGCGCACGGTTCTTGGATTCCGCGCCTCGGGCAGTGACATTCCCTTCATTGCCAAAGGCAATGCCGGCATTCCGAAATATGTGGACGGTCACATTCACTATGACGGCACACCAGAGCTGATGGCGAAATACGCCCTGCTGGCCCGCGATGCCGGTGCAAAGATCATTGGCGGCTGCTGTGGCACCCAGACGGAACATCTTCGCGCGATGAAGGCTGCACTGGAAAGCACCCCGCGTGGACCTGCCCCGACGCTAGACCAGATCGCAGCCGAGATTGGCGGTTTCTCATCCGATAGCGACGGCACCGGCGATGACGCCCCCGCGGCCCGCCGCCCCCGCCGCCGCGCACGCGGCTGACCAAGACGATGGCGCGCGCGATCCGGGCGATTTTCCTAGGGCTTGCTGCCCTGGCGGGGCTCGTCTGGATCGGCGGCTATGTCTACATCAACTCACTCGCATGTGCGTTCAGGTCAGGCAGCTCTTGCCGGATCACAATGCCGTGGCGCATGACCGGCGAAGACCTGTTGCTGCTTGTCCTCATTCCGGCCTCTATCGTTCTGATATTGCTTTTCTTTGCATGGCTTGCACATCGGCGGGTCAAGACCGGCGGCGCGGACGGATCAAAGTGATGTCAAAAGAGGCTCAATTGATCGCCGGGGCGCGGCGGCACCCGGAACAGGTCTGTTCTGAGCGCGGACATCGACCGGCTCAGGCCCGCCGCCCTAACTGCGCGGGCAAAGCGTTTTTGCAGCAAATCCGCGTAGATGCCAGTTCCGGTCAGCCGTTGCCCCCAATTCGCGCTATAGTCTGCACCTCCATGCATGTCCCGCACCCTTGCCATGACCCGTGCGGCGCGCAGCGGCACATGTTCCTCCAGCCAGGCCTTGAACAGCGGCGCAACCTCCAGCGGCAGGCGCAGGGTAATCATGCTGGCCCCGGTCGCACCCGCATCGGCCCCGGCTGTCACGATCTGCTCAATCTCATGGTCTGTCAGCCCCGGCACAATGGGCGATACCATCAGGCGCACGGGGATACCCGCCGCCGCCAGCCGCTCGATGGTCTTCAGCCGCCTTGCAGGCGTTGGCACGCGCGGCTCCATAGCCCGCGCCAGACCCGCATCCAGCGTGGTGACGGACACCCCCACTTTGGCCAGCCCCTGCCCCGCCAGCTCCGCGATAAGGTCGATATCGCGCTCGATCAGCGTGCCCTTGGTCACGATCCCGACCGGATGGCGAAAATCGCACAGAACCTGCAACAGACCGCGCATAATCTGGCGATCCTTCTCAATCGGCTGATAGGGATCGGTGTTGGTGCCGATGGCAATCGGCTGAACGTCATATCCGCGGCGCCGCAGGTCTCGCATCAAAACGGCAGGCGCGTCGGGGCGCGCGATCAGTCGTGTCTCGAAATCCAGTCCGGGCGACAGGTCCAGATAGGCGTGCGATGGCCGGGCAAAACAATAGATACAGCCATGTTCACACCCCCGGTAAGGGTTGATCGAGCGATCAAAACCCAAATCGGGCGAGGCATTCCGCGTGATCACCGACCGAGGTCGTTCGACCGTGACTTCGGTGCGCAGCGGCGGCAGATCTTCTTCGATGTCCCAGCCATCGGGCTCGGCGCGTGTTTCCAGACGGTCAAAGCGGTTGGCGGGGTTAAACCCTGCGCCTCTGCCCCTGCGACGGGCCTTGTCGATGATCTGATCGAACTCCATGCTTCAATCTGGAACATAAGAAGAACATTCACAACCCCGACTTGCATCAAGGTCGGTCACGACGCGACGCGTGTCGCAATTCAGCGCGTCAGATTTGCGTGCTGCGGCCAAAAGTCGGAGCAGTCCTCGAAACCCCCGGTCCGGTCAGGGAGCCACCAAATATGTCCGATGAAGACGAAATCATCCTCTCCGAGCTCGACGATGAAGAGCTTGTGCAGCAGATGTTCGATGACCTTTATGACGGTCTCAAGGAGGAGATCGAAGAAGGCGTCAACATCCTGCTGGAACGCAATTGGGAGCCCTACCGCGTTCTGACCGAAGCGCTGGTCGGCGGAATGACCATCGTCGGCAAGGACTTCCGGGACGGCATTCTCTTTGTTCCCGAAGTGCTGCTGGCCGCCAACGCAATGAAGGGCGGCATGGCCATCCTCAAGCCGCTCTTGGCTGAAACCGGCGCGCCGCGCGTCGGCAAGATGGTCATCGGTACCGTCAAGGGCGACATCCACGACATCGGCAAGAACCTCGTCGGCATGATGATGGAAGGCGCGGGCTTCGAAGTGGTCGATCTGGGTATCAACAACGCCGTGGAAAGCTATCTCGAGGCGCTGGAATCCGAACAGCCCGACATCCTCGGCATGTCGGCCCTGCTGACCACCACGATGCCCTATATGAAGGTCGTCATCGACACGATGGTCGAGACCGGCGTGCGCGACGACTACATCGTGCTGGTCGGCGGCGCGCCCCTGAACGAGGAATTTGGCAAAGCGATCGGCGCTGACGCCTATTGCCGCGACGCCGCCGTGGCCGTGGAAACCGCCAAGGAATTCATGGCGCGCAAGCACAATCAGGCGGCGGCGGGCTGAGATTTCAGCGTATCTTCGCGCCAGGCACCAACACGAAACCAGACCTCGTCTTCAGAAATGAGACGGGGTCTGTCAATTTCCGACCGCCCCCTGCGCATCTTGTCGGCCGACCTTGCCGAGACGAAACCGGCTGGCGCGGGCCGCGTCCTGCATCAAGGCAAGCCCTCTGGCAGCGCAAGGTTTGACAAAAGGTGACTGTCTTCTTTAGGAATTGTGAACGCACAGGAAAGATTGACCGGAGAAAACCTCTTTTGTCGTGACATCAGAGGGGCAAAACACATGGCCGACTATGTCTTTTCGGCGGGCACCGACTTCACAATCTACAGCGCGCGTTTTCAGGGCTTTCGATCGTCCGGAAGTTTGACGGGCGACCTGACCCTAAGCGATGGCGACCCCACAGATTCCGAGTTCACCAATCTGGAAAGCCTCAACTATAACTTTGCCTCGGGATCAAGCGGGACAAACGGATCGTTCTTTGGCACGATAGAAATCGGCGGAGTTAAGTATCCGTATGCCCGCCTCGGAAACGACGATGTTTATGTGATTGGGATTCAGCTTTCTCAAGCCACCTACCCCAGTTCGGATGTGCTGCCCGGATTTGACTCTTCGAGTTTTCCCACCTGCTTCCTGACGGGAAGCCGAATCGCAACACCAACTGGTAGCATTGCTGTCGAAGATCTTGCCATCGGTTGCGAGATTTCAACGGCAGAGGGCGGCTGCGTATCGGTAAAATGGATCGGTCGCCAGACCGTCTCCACCCGCTTCGGCCCCGCCGAGCGCCTGATGCCGGTGCGCTTTGCTGCCGGGTCTCTAGGAGAGGGTTTGCCCCACACCGACCTAACGGTGACCGCCGATCACGGCATGCTGGTGGAGGGAGTCATCTGCCATGCGGGCGCTCTGGTGAACGGCACCACGATCACGCGGGTGCCGCTGGCCGAGATAGGTGAGACCTACACCGTCTACCACGTTGAAACCGAGGCCCATGAGGTCATCCTCGCCAACGGCGCCCCCGCCGAGACCTTCATCGACAACGTGAGCCGCCGTGCCTTCGACAACTACGCTGAGTTTGAGGCGCTCTACGGCGACGTGCCCGAGATGCGGGAACTGCCGTTTCCGCGCGCGATGAGCGCGCGGCAGGTGCCGATGGCGATCAAGGCGAGGTTGCAGGGGGGGGGCGGCAAGCGCCGCATAGCCTGCGTCAGTGTGCCGCCGCTGCTTTCCCGGTGGCGGCATCCCGCTTTCCAGTGTCGCACTCAGAAATGGGGCAACTGAACCAAAAGGATTGTCCAACTCGCTCCTTGGTCGGAAGAGTGGTTTTGGTCGCGCGATTGTGGGCGGGCATCTCGTTCACGTCGTGATCGAAAAGCTTCCCTGTTGCGCTCACTTTAAGTGATGACTACCCTTTGAAGCTAGGGAAACGTTGACAGATTCGGCTGCCATTGATTGGCGAATTCATTCTCTTCCCGGAGACACAAGTTCATGAGGCGGCAGATCAAACAAGGCTGCCCACGCGCGCTGAGGGGGGCGATTAGTGCCTAGTACAAGCTTCAATGACTACGTTTACTTAACAGGATTAGAATCCGGTGGGATACTGTTTTGGGGTAGCGCTGCCAACCACAACATATCGCTTACCGTTACTGATGTCGCGAATGATGGAAATGTTGACTCTGCCGATTCTCTTTTCGCGAATTATATTTTGTTTTCAGGGTTTTACTTTACAGCTCCGAATGGCGATACCTACGCGATCTATGAGGACACAGCTTTTGTCGGTGACTATTACATCCCCTACAACGCTGCCGACTATGATCTCGGCGCGGTCTTTCCAAGCACCGGCACGACCTCAAGCTTTCAGGCCGAGAACTTCACCCCGACCGGCAACCCCATCTGCTTCCTTGCGGGCAGCCTGATCGCGACACCTAAGGGCGAGGTCGCGGTCGAAACCTTGAAGATCGGCGACAGCATCCTGACCGCCTCCGGCACCGTGGTCCCCGCGAAATGGATTGGCCGTCAGCACGTCGCGCCCTTCGCCGTCAACATGAGATTGCCGGAACGTCTCGCCCCGGTCCGCATCGCTGCTGGCGCCTTGGGCGAGGGCCTGCCGCATACGGATCTGACGGTGACGGCAGATCACGCGATGCTGATCGAGGGCGTCATCTGCCACGCGGGGGCGCTGGTGAATGGCACCACGATCACCCGCGTTCCGCTGGCGGAAATGGGCGAGAGCTACACGGTCTACCACATCGAGACCGAGGCCCACGAGATCATCCTAGCCAACGGCGCCCCCGCCGAGACGTTCATCGACAATGTCAGCCGCCGGGCCTTCGACAATTACGCAGAGTTCGAAGAGCTCTATGGTGATGTGCCCGAGATGGAGGAACTGCCCTATCCCCGTGCGATGAGTGCACGGCAGGTGCCAACACGCATTCAGACCAAGCTTTCGGCTGAAATCGCTGCCTGAACCTTTCCAGGGCCGACAGGGGCAAGGCCTGCCGTCGCACGCTTCCCGCAGCTCATCGGGGGCACGATCGCCACTGATGCAATCGCCGCCCTCTTTGCGAATATTCGGGTCTGCCCATTTGACCTAGAGGGCACAATGGCAAATGGTCAGTCAGAACCCCTCGCATAAAACCGGGGCAAGGCCCACATACTGGACAGCTTTGGAACAGCCGTAGAGATTAATGACAGACTTCACCTATGCCGCGATAGCCTGGTACACCCCATCGGGAACCTATATCGACCGATCGGAATCTCCCGGAACGCTCTCTGACGCGGATGCTGATGATCAGTTCGAAGGCTCGGATATCGCCGGCCCGATCCCGCCACATATCGGTTTCGTCAACCCGACCTATGTCGGGACGCTCGATTTGGGGGGGCAGATTTATCCGGTCTTCGAGGATGGTAATCTTTTTGTGTTTATCCCCGAGACCGGACTTCCGACGATAGACTATCCCTTTGGTTTGGATATCAACCTGAACTGGATCAGTACTGGCACAGTCTACCAATTCTGCTTTGCAGCCGGGTCCCTGATTGCGACGCGGGAAGGAGAAACGGCGGTCGAGGATCTACGCATGGGAGACCCGATCCTGACCGAAGACGGAAGAAGCGTTCGGGTCAAGTGGATCGGCCGCCAGACCGTATCGCCCCTTTTCGGCCTCGCCAACCGCCTGATGCCCGTGCGCTTTGCTGCTGGTTCGCTTGGGGATGGCCTGCCGACCGCTGACCTGACCGTCACTGCCGATCATGGCATGTTGGTGGATGGTGTGATTTGCCACGCAGGGGCCTTGGTGAACGGCACCACGATCACCCGCGTGCCTCTGGCGGAAATGGGTGAGACCTATACGGTCTACCACATTGAGACCGAGGCCCATGAGATCATCCTCGCCAATGGCGCGCCCGCCGAGACCTTTATCGACAACGTCTCGCGCCGGGTGTTCGACAATTACGCAGAGTTCGAAGAGCTCTATGGTGATGTGCCGGAGATGGAAGAACTGCCATACCCCCGCGCGATGTCCGCGCGGCAGGTTCCGGGGGTGATCCGGGTGAAGCTGGGCCTCGTGAAAGCAGCCTGATCTTTGGCTTACGGGTTTTAGGACACGGCCCCGAAGCGCCTTTGCCTTCGGGGCCTTTTCAATGGCTTGCATCGGGCGGTGAAGTCAGTGCATCTCATTCCTATGCGACTCTACGCGATCGGAGATGTTCACGGCCACCCGGACCTGCTGCGTCACGCACTGGACCGGATCGAGGCCGACCGCGCCCAGGCAGGCGATCACACCGCGCCCGTGGTGCAGATCGGTGATCTTGTGGACCGGGGGCCGGACAGCCGCAGCGTGGTTCAGGCACTGATGGACCTGACCGAGCGGGATGCCCGTGTGACGGTTCTGAAGGGCAACCATGACAATATGTTCGCGCGGTTCCTTGAAACTCCGCCACAAATCGACCCGCGTCTTCGGGCGGATCTGACCTGGTTGCATCCCCGGCTTGGCGGACTGGACACGCTGGCAAGCTATGGGGTGGACCCTGACCAGCCTGTTGAGCAGCTGCACGCCGAGGCGCTGCGCGCGGTCCAGAAGGCGCACCGGGAATTCCTCAACTCGCTTCCTCTCTCAGTGATGCATGGCGACTGTTTGCTGGTACATGCGGGCATTCGCCCCGGCATCGCGATTGCGCAGCAGGACCCAAGCGATCTCTACTGGATCCGCCATGAGTTCCTCGATGATCCCCGCGATCACGGGCCGTTGGTCGTTCATGGCCATACACCGGTCGAACGCGTGGAACACCATGGCAACCGGCTGGCCATAGACACCGGCGCGGCCTATGGGGGGCCATTGTCCGCCGTGGTGATCGAGGGGCGCCAGGTCTTTCTGCTCACGCCCGATGGTCGGCAAGAGTTACGCCCCGATGCCCCTGCGTGACATGGTCTTCATCGGGCTGGTGGTGCTGGCCTGGGGGAGCAATTTCACCGCGATGAAACTGGCATTGGAGGAGCTGCCGCCCTTCCTGTTCGTCGGTCTCCGATTTGCGATCCTTTTGCCGCTTCTGGTGGTGCTGAAACGCCCGAACGTGCCTTGGTGGAAGATCATTGCCGTGGGCGCGCTGATCAATATGGGGCAGTTCGCCTTTCTGTTTGCAGCCTTGGCGGCGGATGCGACGGCAGGACTGGCCTCGCTTCTTATCCAGACGCAGGTGCCTCTGACGATCCTGCTGTCTTTTCTCGTGTTCAAAGAACGCATTCGCCCGATTCAGGTGGCGGGACTTCTGGTCGCTGTCACCGGGTTGGGCGTGTTCGCGCTGTCAGCGGGCGGGAATGTGACGCTGTTGGGGCTGGGACTGATCCTGATGGGGGCGCTTTGTTGGGCGCTTGGCAATCTGGTGCTGCGGCGCATGGGGCCGGTCAATACGCTGGCGCTGTTTGTCTGGGCCAGCCTGGTGCCGCCCCTGCCGATGCTGGTCCTGTCCGTGAGTGTAGAGGGCCCTGCCCCGTTTGCCACGCTGGCGGCGATGAGTGTTCAGGGCTGGCTGGCGGTGCTGTATGTGGCGCTGGCCTCTACCGTTCTGGGCTATTCGCTATGGGGGGCGCTGCTGACACGGCATCCGGCGTCGACCGTCACGCCCTATGCGCTGCTGATCCCGGTTGTTGGGCTTGGCGTTTCCGGTGTGATCCTTGGGGAACGGCCCGCAGCGATGGATTGGCTGGGGACCGCAGTTATCCTTGCCGGGCTGGCGATGATGCAGATCCGCCCGCGTCGCGCCCCGCCCCCTGCGCGTCGCGCCCGCCTCTAGGCACCGAACGGATGAGGGTTATACTTGGCAGCACACCCTGCCGCCTTGCCATCCGGCCTGCAAAGGACTGACAAATGCGCCGCCCCAGACGAGACCGCCAAGACCCGGCCGAACCGCTTGCCCCCGGCACCCCGCTGGAAGATGCGGCCCTGACCCGCGCCGGGTTGGCGGCGGCTGGCAATGGCAAGATCCTGCTTCTGGCCTGCGGGGCGCTGGCCCATGAGATCCTGGCGCTAAAGCGGATAAACGCTTGGGATCATCTGGACCTGCAATGCCTGCCCGCCATCCTGCATAACAGCCCCGAGCGTATCCCCGACGCGGTTGAGGCTGCCGTAACCAAGCACCGGGACCACTATAACGAGGTATTCGTGGTCTATGCTGATTGCGGCACCGGCGGCCTGCTACAGGCCCGCTGCAAAGCCCTGGGTGTCGAGATGTTGCAGGGCCCGCATTGCTATTCCTTCTTTGAAGGCAATGACGCTTTTGCCAATCGTGCCGAGGATGAGATCACCGCGTTTTACGTCACGGATTTCCTCGTCCGTCAGTTCGATGCCTTCGTGACCAGGCCCCTCGGTCTCGACAGGCACCCGGACCTGCGCGACATGTATTTCGGCAATTATACGAAGCTGATTTATCAGGCCCAGACGGACAGCCCCGAACTGGTCGACAAGGCAAAGGCCTGTGCGGCGTTTCTCCAGCTGGAATTCGAGCACCGGGTGACCGGTTATGGCGACCTTGCCGCCGAACTTTCGACCGTAGCAAAACGCTGAGACCGGGCGCGGGGGAAACCGCTTGAAGCGGTTTAAAGGCGCTTGCAAGCGCCTTGGTTGCGCCTAGCCAGCAGCGGCAGTCTGAGAGGCCAGAAGCCGGATCCGCTCTACCATCGCGCGCAGGCCGTTCGACCGCTGCGACGACAGGTGATCGTTCAGCCCCAGTCGCGCCAGTTCAGCGCCTGCATCAACTTTCAAAACCTCTTCCGCGCTCAACCCGGCATAGAGCGCATGAAGCACGGCGATCAACCCACGCACGATCATCGCATCGCTGTCGCCCCGGAACCGGAACACCGCATCCGGTCCTTTGCCGTCAATCTCGGGCAGAATCCAAACCTGGCTGGCACATCCATCGACCTTCGTCGCAGGCACCCGGAACGCATCTTCCAGCGGTTCCATTGCCTTGCCAATCTCGATCACGTGGCGATAGCGCTCTTCCCAGTCGTCAAGAAACTCGAACGTGTCGGCAATCTCTTCGAATGCGTCGGTGGCCATGCGTCTCTCCGTCAGATACCCGCCACAGACCTAGGGCGATGCGCCCCAAAGGTCCAGAGGTGCTTTTCAACCTGTCCTCAATGCGCTAGGCAAGAGCAGATGACAGGCGGAGACAGTCGATGACCCCTCGCATTTTGATGACGCTTTTGGTGGTGGTGCTTGGCTTAACCGGCTGTGCGTCGCGTCTCAATCCGATGAACTGGTTCGGCCGTGATCGCGAAGAACGGGTTCAGGTCAGCGATACCGTCATTGCCGCCCCGGTCGATGACCGGCAACTTGTCAGCGAAGTGATCAGCCTCAGTGTCGATCCACTGCCCGGCGGCGCCATCATTCGTGCCATGGGTCTGCCCCCGCGCCAGGGATACTGGGAAGCCGACCTTGTTGAAGTGGGCCGCGACGGCGGCGAGATCGTCTTCGAATTCCGCGTCTATCGCCCTGCCGATCCCAACACCCGCACAGGCACCCAGAGATCACGCGAAATCCTCGCTGGCACCTCGCTGAGCACGCAGGACCTGGCGGGCATTCGTCAGATCGTGGTGGTCGCGCAACAAAACCGCCGCAGCGTCAGCCGGCGCTAAGTCACACACCAGCGCGCCCGTCTTGGCATTGCCTGCGCGATTGGCAGCCCCTTGCACACGGCAACAGTCTTCCCATGCCAACCATTCCTGCCGCCCCGGCAAACACGGCAGGTCTCGGGCCCATGCCTCCTTCGTGTAACAGGGCAGCTGGCCACGCCCTGGCGGGCGCATTCTCAGGTTTTACTGAAGCGAAACGATTTTCACCTTTTGGCCTTTGGCCGACAGGGCAATCTCTCCGTTACACAACCGCAGCGCATCCTTGCCAAAGACCTCAAACCGCCAACCATGCGCCCAAAGCCCGTCGCGCCCGCCGCAGGCGATGTCATCCAGATCCGAGCTTGAAGCGATCAGCTTTTGTGCCACGCCGGCATCCTCTGCCTTGGCCTTCAACAACACCCTCAGAAGATCGGACAACGCCGGGTTCAGTGCCGACCGATCCGGCGCACGGGCGGCCTTTGGGTGGTCCGCGGCGGGCATTTCCATGCCACGTTTGACCGCATCCAGAATTCCGTCAGCGATGTCCCCCTTGCGGCCTTCCCGCTGCAACAGGCGCGACTTGCCAAGATCCTGAACAGAGCGCGGCTTGGTCGAGGCCAGCTCCAGCAGAACATCGTCCTTCATGATCCGGTTGCGCGGCACATTGCGGGACTGCGCGGTTGTCTCGCGAAATTCTGCCAGTTCTTTCAAAACGGCAAGGAACTTGCCCGAGTTGGTCCTTGTCTTGACCCGTTTCCAGGCGTGCTCGGGCGTAACGACATAGGCATCATGGTTGGTCAGAACCTTAAGCTCCTCTTCCATCCACGCGGTACGACCGGTGCGCTTCAATTCGCCCGAAAGATGTTCGTAGATCTGGCGCAGATGCGTCACATCCGCGAGGGCATAGGTCTTTTGTGCCTCCGACAGCGGCCGGCGCGACCAGTCCGTGAACCGGCTTGACTTGTCGAGGCTCGCCTTGGCGATCTTGCGCACCAGCGTCTCATACCCGACCTGCTCGCCAAAGCCGCAGACCATGGCCGCCACTTGCGTATCAAAGAGAGGCTCCGGCATCACATCGCCATCGACGTGGAAAATCTCCAGATCCTGCCGCGCAGCGTGAAAGACCTTCACCACAGCCGGATTCCGGAACAGCTCATACAACGGCTCAAGCGACATGCCCTCTGCCAGCGGATCAACCAGCACCGCATCGGCCTCATCCGTTCCAGGCAGGGCAAGCTGCACAAGGCAAAGCTGTGCAAAATAGGTCCGTTCCCTCAGGAACTCGGTATCGACGGTGACGTAGGAAGCTTGGGCAGCACGGGCACAAAAGGCGGCCAGTGACTCTGTCGTGGTCAGGGTCTGGGGCAAACGGATGCCATCCTTCTTGTTCTAGCATGTGGCGGGACATTCGCCGGTTCATCCGTGATAGGCCAGCCCGCCGGGAATGAAAAGACCGCAAGCCTCCCATTCTTCTTGGCCCAAATACTCTCGCCGAAGGCATCGGACCTGACCGCCGCCCCAACGCAAGTCCAAGTGCGCCTCGGGGACCGCCGTCCATGGCAATGCGGCGCGAGGAGGGCTCCGAAGGAGCTTGACGAGCGGCGCTCCCGGATCGACGCCGTCAGGCGGCGAAACCGCTCAGGACAGCAGTACCGGTGTCCGGTCGCCCTCTGCAAAACGCCGCAGGACAGCCGGATAGAGCCGATGCTCCTGCACCAGTACCCGCGCGGCAAGCAGCTCTGGCGTATCGCCCTCCAGCACCGGCACACGCGCCTGCCCCAGGATCGGGCCGTCATCCAGCACGGGCGTCACCTCATGCACGGTGCAGCCATGCTCCGCATCGCCTGCTTCCAGGGCACGGGCATGGGTGTGCAGGCCCCGATATTTTGGAAGAAGCGAAGGGTGAATATTCAGCATCCGGCCCGTGTAGCGACCGACAAAGCCCTCGGTCAGCACCCGCATAAAACCCGCAAGGCACAGAATGTCGGGCTCGGCCGCATCCACCACCCGCGCCAGTTCCTCTTCGAACGCCACCCGGTCGCCCTTGAAGGGGCGATGGTCCACCACCGCCGTGGGGATGCCCATGGAGCGGGCCTTTTCCAGCCCGCCTGCGCCCGGCACATTGGTGATCACAAGACAGGGTCGCGCGGGGTGATCGCCCGTCATGCTCTCCGCCAGCGAGACCATGTTCGATCCGCCGCCAGAGATGAAGATCGCAACCCGCTTCGTCACTTCAGCGTCCCGCTGTAACGGATGCCCGCCCCCGCCGTCACGGTTCCAAGCCGCGCGACGGTTTCACCCTCGGCGCCTAATAGCGCGGCAATCTCCTCGGCACGATCCGCCGCCACAACAACCACCATGCCGATGCCGGAGTTGAAGGTCTTGAGCATTTCTTTCTCGTCCAGCCCGCCCTCGGCCATCAGCCAGGCGAAGACCGGCGGCAGCGACCACGAGTTCAGGTCGATCTCGGCCCCCATACCCTCAGGCAATACCCTCGGCAGGTTCTCTGTCAGACCGCCCCCGGTGATATGGGCCAGCGCATGTACGCCCCCTGCCCGCACTGCCGCCAAAGCCTGGCGCACATAAAGCCGCGTTGGGGCCAGCAATTCGCGGCCCAGTGTGTCGCCGCCAAAAGGCGACACCGCGTCCCAGGCAAGGCCCGAGCGTTCCACGATCCGACGCACCAGCGAATAGCCGTTGGAATGCACCCCGTCCGATCCCAGTCCGAGCAGAACATCACCTTCACTTACGCCCTCTGGCAGAGAGGCGCCGCGTTCCATCGCGCCCACGGCAAAGCCTGCAAGGTCGAAGTCGCCCGGTGCATACATGCCCGGCATTTCTGCGGTTTCGCCGCCGATCAGCGCACAGCCGGACCGCTTACAGCCTTCCGCAATACCTTCGATGATCGTGGCGGCGTCAGCGACGTCCAGCTTGCCGGTGGCGAAATAGTCGAGGAAGAAAAGCGGCTCTGCCCCCTGGCAGACCAGATCGTTGACGCACATGGCGACCAGGTCGATCCCAATCGTGTCGAAGACGCCCGTGTCGATCGCGATCTTGAGCTTGGTGCCAACCCCGTCGGTGGCAGCCACCAGAACCGGATCGTCATAGCCGGCGGCCTTCAGGTCAAACAAGGCCCCGAAGCCCCCCAGCCCGGACATCACGCCGGGCCGCGAAGTGGCCTTGGCGGCGGGCTTGATCCGCTCCACCAGCTCGTTGCCTGCGTCGATATCGACACCCGCTTGCGCGTAGGTCAGTCCCTGTTTTTCGTCCGTCATGGCCCGCTCCTTCAAACTTGGCGCCCTGCTAGCAGCGGCGGCACCCCATGTCCATTGCCCGCGTGTCGCGGGACCGGGTCAATCGCGGGTTGCCACAACATGACGCCTTGGTAAGGTTCATCGAACACGCCGAGCGGATGATCCCACGTTCAGACCCGTGTGTTTACCGGAATGAAGGAGCCACTCTTGCCCACATCTACGACATTTATCGGCGCAGTCCGCTTTACCGGCAGTATTTCCGGAAACACTCTGACAATTGGCTCTTCGCCAGCAAACGTCTTCGGGGTTACTCAATGGGATCTGGATGACAGCGGGTCCATCAACACCGGCGATTATCTCTATATCAATGCTTCCACTCAACCTCAGTATTCGGGCTACGGCATCACCCCCATTGGGTCCAGCACGATGTACCCCCTGTTCGTGGTTTCGGGATCCGGGGAATACTATGTCCCCCACGACACCGAGATTGGTCCCGGCAACTTTCCGGGCGGCGCCTACACGGTCACTCCGCTGACGGTCTTCTGTTTTCTGGCCGGAACCCTGATCAGCACCCCAAGCGGAGAGATCGCGGTGGAAGACCTGCGCATCGGCGAGCCGGTGGTGACTGCCGAGGGGCGGACGGAGCCGGTGAAGTGGATCGGTCGTCAGACCGTCTCCACCCGCTTCGGCCCCGCCGAACGGCTGATGCCGGTGCGTTTCGCTGCTGGTTCGCTTGGCGATGGTCTGCCGTATGCTGACCTGACGGTGACGGCTGATCATGGGATGCTGGTGGACGGCGTGATCTGCCACGCAGGGGCGCTGGTGAACGGGACGACGATCACCCGCGTTCCGCTGGCGGAAATGGGCGAGACCTATACGGTCTACCACATCGAGACCGAGGAACACGAGATCATCCTCGCGAATGGCGCCCCGGCTGAGACCTTCATCGACAATGTCTCCCGCCGGGTCTTCGACAACTACGCGGAGTTCGAAGCGCTTTATGGCGACGTGCCCGAGATGGAAGAGCTCCCCTATCCGCGTGCGATGTCGGCGCGGCAGGTTCCACCTGTGGTGATCAGGCAGCTGAGAAGCGGTGCAGCCCCCTTGGACCGACGGTCTTCTCAAGCACGATAACGCAGCGGTCCCTCACTCTCCCAATCATGGGCCAGGCATCGAAACTTCCAGCCTCGTTAAGGAGTTTTCATGCCGAGGGATGTTCAAACTGAGGGCAGGATGCCAAAAAACCGTGCCCGTTCTGCGACGGCCAGCAAAAATCGGCTGGCTGCTCCTACGCAGCGACAAAAAGTCTTTAATCTTCGTTAATTTCTTAGTATTTCCGCCGAAAGAGCAGTGAAGCCGAGATCAGTGGTTATTGGGTGGCGCAAGTTTTTTGCGCATCGGGAACTTAGCGTGAGCTCCGAACTTCTCTTGAGCGTGATATTTTAGATCGGAGGCCATTTATGGCGACCTACACTGTAGCCACCTACCAGCGATACGACAACACCGATGGGACGACAGCCACACCGAACAAGAACGTGGCCACTATTACAGAAAGCAGCGATGATGGCACCTTCATCGTGGGCGAGACTGTGAGCCTCCCCTTCTGAATTGGTCCACCGTTATGTTTAGGAAACGGAGGACAGAGAATGGCGAACAAGCGACACAAGCCAGAGGAAATA
>NZ_JBPBBA010000020.1:0-70097 GCF_050896395.1 Nioella aestuarii
AGGCCGAAGCCGCCCGGTCCGACGCGCAGATCCACGAGGCGGAGGCGCGGTCGGTGCTGGCCGAGGCAGAAGGCGAATGGAATACGCTAGATGCCGAAGTTCGGGCGCTCGCCAAGCTGCTGGAACGCGAACGCGGCGGCCGCAATCAGCTGCTCGACCGGGTCCGCGTGGCGCCGGGATACGAGGCCGCCGTTGGCGCGGCGCTGGCCGATGATCTGAAGTCCCCTGAGGCAGATGAGGGCACTGGCTGGACCACGCTACCGCAATACGACACGCCGCAGCCGCTGCCCGCTGGCGTCGTATCGCTGGCCGAATATGTCGATGCGCCGCCGGTGCTGGCGCGTCGTCTGCGGCAGGTCGGCGTGCTGCAAAACGGCGAAGGCCCGCGCCTGCAAGCGCAACTGCTGCCTGGTCAGCGTCTGGTCACGCGCACCGGCGATTTGTGGAGATGGGATGGTTTCGCGCTGGCCGCGGCGGACAGCTCTTCCTCCGCCGCGCGACGGTTGGAGCAGGCCAACAAGCTGAACGATATGTCGGCTGAACTGGAACGCGCAGCTGTTGCCGTTGACCGGTCTCGCACCACACACCGGGCCAATGCGGACCGGCTGGCGGCGCTGACCGAGGCCGACAAGCAGGCCCGTGCTGCCCGCCGCGCCGCTGATCAGCAGATGGCCGATGCCAGCCGTGCCTTTTCCCGGACCGAGGCGGATCGAAATATCTTGGAAGGTCGCCTTGAAACCCTCCGCCAGGCCGCCGCCCGCCACGGCGAGGAAGCCGAGGCCGCGCGCCAGACCCTTGCAGATGCCACTCGCGCCCGGTCCGAGCTTGATGATCTGGACACTGCCCGCGCCCGAGTGGAAGAGGCCCGTGCCGAGGTGGAAACCGCCCGCTCTGCCCTGCTTGCGGCCCGGTCCGCCCATGGAGAGCTGAAACGCGCCGGTGAAGCCCGCGACAGCCGCCTGACCCGGATTTCGGAAGAGGTCTCGACCTGGCAGAAGCGGCTGGACAACGCCGCGACCCGGATCAAAGAGCTGGAGAACCGCAAAGGCTTTGCCGAGGTAGAGCTTGAGGCGGCCCAGAAGGCCCCCGATCAGATCGTCGCGCGCAAGGAACAGCTGGCCGATACGATCGAAACGGCAGAGAAACGCCGCAAGGCAGCGGCTGACGCTCTGGCGCTTGGCGAAACCCGATTGCGAGAG
This sequence comes from Nioella aestuarii, assembly GCF_050896395.1. Lineage (NCBI taxonomy): Bacteria > Pseudomonadati > Pseudomonadota > Alphaproteobacteria > Rhodobacterales > Paracoccaceae > Nioella > Nioella aestuarii. The sequence continues at coordinate 1,200 of NZ_JBPBBA010000020.1, forward strand.
GCGGTTCAGGGAGAGCGCGAGGCGGAACGAACGGCGTCCGATGCCCGCGAATCCCGCGCCCGCGCCGAGGCCCGCCGCGACAGCGCCGCCGAGGTGCTGGCCGCCGCCGCTGACCGCATCGAGGAAGAGATGGAAGTGGGCCCCGCGAAGCTGCTGGACCAGCTTGGTGCTGACCCGGAGCGGATGCCGTCGGTAGACCATATCGAAGCCGATGTGATGCGCTTACGCCGTCAGCGCGATGCGCTTGGCGCGGTGAACCTGCGGGCCGAGGAAGACGCCCGCGAGGTCACCGAAGAGCGCGATACGCTGGCCGCCGAGAAGGTGGATCTGGAGGAAGCCATCCGGAAACTGCGCGGCGGGATTTCCAGCCTGAACCGCGAAGGTCGCGAACGTCTGCTGGCCGCGTTTGAAGAGGTGAACCGCAACTTTGCCATGCTCTTCACCCATCTTTTTGGAGGCGGTGAAGCCAAGCTGGTGCTGGTCGAGAGTGACGACCCATTGGAGGCAGGGCTGGAGATTCTCTGCCAGCCCCCCGGTAAGAAACTGTCTACGCTGTCGCTGCTCTCGGGCGGCGAACAGACCCTGACCGCGCTGGCGCTGATCTTCGCGGTTTTTCTTGCCAACCCCGCGCCCATCTGCGTGCTGGATGAGGTCGATGCGCCGCTCGATGATGCGAATGTCACGCGGTTCTGTGATCTTCTGGATGAGATGACCCGACAGACCGACACCCGCTTCCTCATCATCACCCACCACGCGGTGACGATGAGTCGGATGGATCGGCTATTCGGTGTGACGATGGCCGAACAGGGTGTCAGCCAGCTGGTATCGGTGGACCTGAAAAAAGCCGAGCAGATGGTGGCCTGACCCTAACGGGCGGTCCTCTTTCATCTTGGCAAAAATACCTCCGCCAGAGGCATCCAGCCAGCGCATCCTGTACCATGATCAGCCTTGGCGGACCGCCCGCCGACAATATCCCGTGGCAACGCGGCTCTTCGAGGCCTCCCGCGTAAGCGGGGGGTTGAGAAGGGCCGCTCGCGGGTCGACGCGCGGCGCGCGGCGAAACCCCTGTCAAAGCCTGCGCAACAATTCCGCTGTCGGCCAGGCATCCGCAGGCATCCCAAGACGTTCCTGTTCGGCTTGTACGGCGGCGCGGGTCCGGGCTCCCAGAATGCCGTCGATCCCGCCAACGTCATGACCCAACTGGGTCAGGCGCTGCTGCAGCTGGCGCATCTGGGTCTGGTCGAGACCGGGGTCAGGGTTACCGGCATTGTAAACCGGGGCGCCTTCCAGACGGGTCGCGAAATAGGCCGCTGTGGTTACGTAGACAAAGCTCTGGTTCCATTCGAACAACACAGAATAGTTTGGATAGGCCATGAAGAGCGGTCCGTTGCGCCCCTGCGGTGCCAGGATTGAGGCCTGTAGCCCCGTATTCGTCAGCGCACCGTTGCGACTGCGGATGCCCATCTGCTGCCACTGCGACACGCGCCGCGTGGTTTCCAGACCGGACATGGACCAGTCGAAATTCGACGGTACCTCGATCTCCACCAGCCAGGGCTGGTTTGCCTGCCAGCCAAGGCTGCGCAGCATGTTGGCTCCGGACATCAATGCATCGGGGGCCGAGTTCTGAAGGTCCACATGCCCGTCGCCATCGCCGTCGATGCCCCGATCGCGGATATCTTCGGGAAGCATCTGCACCATGCCAATTTCCCCGGCCCAGGCCCCGGTGGTGTTGCGCGGGTCCAGATCGCCGGATTCGAACAGGTCGAGTGCCGCGAAGACCTGCGGGCGGAACAGTTCCGGCCGGCGGCAGTCGTGGGCCAGCGTGACCAGTGAATTCACGGTGTTGTAGTCGCCCTGGAAGGCGCCGAAATCGGTCTCGAACGCCCAGAAGGCCAGCAGCACACCACGGCTGACACCAAGCTCGCGCTCCATCCGGTCAAAGACGCTGCGATAGCGTTCGCCGTTGATGCGGCCGTGATCCATCCGGTTCTGGCTGATCAGGCGACGAGAGAACTCGACAAATGGGGTGGAAAAAATTCCCTGTCGCCGGTCGGCGTTCAGGGTCGCCTGGTCTTGGCTGACACCGTTGAAGAAGGCGTTGACGCTTTGTGCGGAATGGCCGTTCCGCAGCGCTTCCTGCCGAAGCCCGTCGACGAAGGCCGAAAAGCTGCCCCCGCATTGCTGCGCGTGCGCAGCGGTTGTCAGGGCAAGAGAAAGAAGGGTCGCTGAAATCAGTCGCATGGGAAAATCCTGTGGCTGTTGTTGGCCAGAGAGTATCAGGCGCTCAGAACAGGGCAAGCACGAGTGTTAATGCAGCGAAGACAGCCCAGACCCGCCACAGGACAGCGACAGAGGCATCCACCTCTGCAATACCAATGTCCCGCGCGCCGCTGCCGTTAACCCAAGGGTAGTCGCGGGTTTCGCCGTGGTAGCTGCGTGGGCCGGACAGGGCGATGTCCAGAACGCCCGCCATTGCCGCCTCTGGCCAGCCCGCATTGGGCGAGCGGTGAAGGTGCGCGTCCTGCCGGATCACGTCCACCGCGCGTTCGGACCAGAAGGCCAGCGCGATCAACCCCGCGGTGATCCGTGCGGGCACCCAGTTCAACACATCATCCAATCGCGCGGCCGCCCATCCGAAGTCCTCGTGCTGGGGGGTACGGTAGCCGATCATGGAATCGGCGGTGTTGACCACCTTGTAGATCAGAATGCCGGGCAGCCCGCCGACCAGATACCAAAAGGCGGGCGCGATTACCCCATCCGAGAAATTCTCGGCGGCACTCTCAATCGCGGCGCGTGCCACGGCAGGTTCATCCATGTTGCTGGTGTCGCGGCCCACGATCATCGCGACCGCCCGCCGTCCCTCGCCCACGCCATAGCGCAGCCCGTCGGCCACGGCCTGAACGTGCTGAACGAGGCTTTTCTGTGCCAGCAGGATCGCCGCCCCGATCAGGGACCATAGCCACCCCAAAGGCAGCGCCTCGATCACCGCGCCCAGAAGGCCCGCCCCGGAGACAAGCGCCATCACCACGAGAACGCCATTGTGCCATTGGGGAAAGACATTGAACCGGGCGTCACACCAGCCAATCACCCGACCCATCAGCACGGCAGGATGCGGCACTCGGGACCAAAGCCATCGCGGCTCACCCATCACCGCATCAAGCGCCATGGCCCCAAGCAGCAGCCAGGCGGTCATGACAACGCCTCTTCAAGCCGTGCCCAATGGGCCTCGCGCCCCGGAAGGCCAAGCCGCAGCCAGCGGTCGGAATAGGGGAAGATCCGGCTCCAGACATGTCTCTGCGCCAGCCGGTCCTGCCATGCCATCGCATCGCCCACGTCATAAAGCCGGAACAGCGTGGTACCGCCAACGACAGTGGCCCCGGCGCGAGTCATACTCGTATCCAACCGTTCTGACTCCTGTGCCAGCCGCTGGCGGGTCACTTCCGCCCAGTCCATGTCGCGCAACGCGGCTGCCCCCGTTTCCAGCCCTGGACCGGAAACTGCCCATGGCCCGATCAACTCGGCCAGCCGGACAATCGTTTCGGGCCGCGCGATAGCGAAGCCAAGACGCAGCCCCGCCAGCCCCCAGAACTTGCCGAAACTCTTTAGCACGATCACGCCCGGTTGTTCCGCCAGATGCACGAGGCTAGCCGCCGGCATCACGTCGCCAAAGCTCTCGTCGATCACCGTCAGACGTCGATCACCCGCCAGGTCAGCACCGGTCCAGATACGGCCATCTGGGTTGTTGGGATGCACAACGACAAGCGCATCGCCTTGCCCTTCCTGCCAGCCGTGGGCGCGGAAAGCGGCCCAGTGTTCGTTGTAAGTGGGGGCAGGAATGTGAACCCGGCCAGCAGGCTCAAGCGCGGGGATGCGCGCGATCAGTGCAGAGGCGCCCGGTGCGGCGAGGATGCCAGCCCCGTCGGGCACGTTCCAGAACGCCCGCGCAGCAGCATAAAGCGCGTCGAACGCGCCCCGGTCGGGCAGTGCCGTCCAGGCATCGGCAGTAAATTCCGGTACCGGATAGGGCAGGGGGTTGATGCCGGTTGACAGGTCGATCCAGTCTGCACGCGTGCCACCGTATCGGGCCGCCGCGCCGTCTACCCCGCCGCCATGGTCGCGTTTGCCTTCGATCCCGGTCATGCGCCGTCCCCTGTTCGCCGGGGACGGTTCAACCCGATTTTCAGGCCGCCCGCAATGCCTCTCGTCCATGGGGGGCATCCCAGTCGATCCGCGGCCCGATGGGGATGATCCGGTGCGGATTGATGCTGTCGTGGCTGTAATGGTAGTGCCGGATGAAATGGTCGAACTTCACCACGTCGCGAATGCCGGGCCATTGATACAGTTCTTTCGCCCATCCCCACAGGTTTGGATAGTCGATGATCCGAGCCCGGTTGCATTTGAAATGCAGGTGATAGACGGCGTCGAAACGGGCGATCGTGGGGAAGAGCCGCCAATCGGCCTCGGTCACCTGATCACCGGTCAGATAGCGATTGCGCGCCAGAATATCCTCGATCCAGTCCAGCGCATCGAACAGCGCGTGAACGGCGGTGTCATAGGCGGATTGAGTGGTCGCGAACCCGGCCTTGTAGACGCCGTTATTCACGTCGTCATAGATGCGCGCATTCAAATCGTCGATCTCGGCCCGCAACAGCTCTGGATAGAAATCCTGGCGATCACCGGTGATCCCGTCGAAGGCGGTGTTGAACATGCGGATGATTTCAGAGCTTTCGTTGGACACGATGGTGCCCTGCTTTTTGTCCCACAGAATGGGCACGGTCACCCGCCCGGTCATGTCGGGTTTGGCGCGCAGATAGATGTCTCGGGCAAAGCCGGAATCGAACAGCCGGTCACCGGTCGCGCCGGGAAAGTCGGTGTCAAAGGTCCATCCGTCTGACAGCATGTCGGGGTGCACGACAGATACATCGATATGATCGGTCAACCCCTTCAGGCTGCGATAGATCATCGTGCGGTTGGCCCAGGGGCAGGCATGACTGACATAGAGGTGATAGCGCCCGCTTTCGGCCTTGAAACCACCCTCGCCCGAGGGTCCGGGCGCGCCATCGGCGGTCACCCAGTTGCGAAACTGCGCCTCGCTGCGTTTGAACGCGCCGCCGGTGGATTTGGTATCATACCACTTGTCCAACCATTTCCCGTCAACCAGCATTCCCATACCGTGCGCTCCTTTTGATCTGTACTACGCTAGATAGCTATCGCAGGGGCCATGACCACCTTCAGCCGCGCAGGCCTGATCTGCCCTTGTGCACAGGTGGGCTTTCTTCTTCGTGAAAATACTCCGGCGGGCGCGTTGGGCAGCACCCCTCGCACGGGTCGGCGCGCAATGCGCCGCGACATTCCGTTTGGTCAGGCCGCGTGACGTTGACGGGCGCGGAAGCTCTCGGCCTTGGCGCGATTGCCACAGCGCGACATGGAACACCAGCGCCGCCCGACGCCGCGCCCCTTGTCGATGAACAGATGCGTGCAGCGTCGGCATTCGCGTATCCGGCCAAATTGGTCGGACCGCAGCAGATCGTCCATCGACAATGCCAGCTGCTCATAGACCCGACCGAGCGGGCTTGGCGCAACGGCAAGACCCTCAGCGCCGATATTCAGCTCCGCCTCTTGATAGACAGTTTTCAACGTCTCAGTCAGATAAAGCGCATCCTCGCGCCCTGGGGCCCGTCCCGCCGCGATGGCCGAAAAGGCGGCATAGGCCGTTTCCCGAAGGATCAGGATATTGCGCATCTGCGTGGACGTAATCGGCTCGGATGGGGCGGCAAAGCCTTCTTCCTCCAGCAATCGCACAAGCACGGTCGCATTCTGAAAACTGTTGATCTGCCGCGTCTTGCCGTCATCGGCAACGGTGTTCAGGAAGGTCAGGAACGGATGTCCTGCGCCCGGTTCAGAGCGTGATATCGCTTTGGTCATTGGTACTGCACTGCCTCGGAGTATTCTTTTCTTATTCGCTTTGCGTATCGTGCCGCAGGGCAGGGGCTAAGTAAAGCGCCCGTGAAAATCTAAAATGCGTGTCCGCGGTCCTTTGCCCATGTGCCTGGTGTTGGCCAAATGGACACTGTGGCGGGAATGCGACGTGCTGCGCTGCGGCGGTGCAGTGGCCTTGTCCGAATCTCTCAGCACCCCATTTTGTCCACAGGAACCGTTAGGGATCTGGACCTATGTCTGATTTTTTGCCCAAGGAAGTGATGGACGGTCTTCGCGCCGCCCAAAAGAAGGCCGAGCGTAAGCGCAGCCGCCGGTCCGTGCATGTGGGTGATGAAGTATATCCGATCCTGCAGTTTGCCGAAGAAGGCTTTGCGCTGGACGCGGAACATGCCCCACATCTGCGGGGGCTTGTCGATATCTATGAAGGCCCCCGGCATCTTTATCAGGCTCTGATCGTGGCATCTGAAATGAAGGATGACCTGATGCGGTACGAATTCAAGCGCAACACGGTTGCTTCCGATCATGCACCGCGTGACTTCTATCAGGAACTTGATGCGCCTGTCGCGCTACTGGACTGGTCGAAACCCTAAGTTTGGCCTTTGCATCGTGGGGGCATCCCGCTGTAAGCGGGATTGAAACACGCCGTTTTAGGCGCCCATTTCCGTTAGCCGAGGTCCACGATGATCCAGACTCCCTATTTGTTGTTCCTGGGCGATGCGCCCGATCAGCTCGCAGCCAAAGTGGCCCAAGGCATCCGTGACTGGCGGCCTGACAACGCCATTGGGCAATTTCGGATGGAGGGCTGCGGCGCCAATGTGAAACTGCCTGACATGGACCTTTCTGCCGCGAAAGAGGCCGGGGCCAAAACGCTTGTTGTGGGTGTTGCCAACCGTGGGGGCGTGATCAGCCAGGAATGGAAGAAGGTGCTGGTCATGGCGCTGGAGGAGGGGTTTGACCTTGCCTCTGGTCTGCACAACCTGCTGCGCGACGAAGCCGATCTTGTTGCCGTCGCCGAAGCCACCGGCCGTAAGCTGCACGACGTGCGGGTGCCGGACGTCAAATACCCGATCGCCAATGGTGTGAAACGGTCCGGTAAGCGTTGCCTTGCCGTGGGCACCGACTGTTCGGTCGGCAAGATGTACACCTCGCTGGCCGTCGATGCCGAGATGAAGAAGCGCGGCATGAAGTCGAGCTTCCGCGCCACCGGTCAGACCGGCATCCTGATCACCGGCAACGGTGTGCCGCTCGATGCCGTCATCGCCGACTTCATGGCCGGGTCCATCGAATGGCTGACCCCGGACAACGATGACGATCACTGGGACCACATCGAGGGGCAAGGCAGCCTCTTCCACGTGTCCTATTCCGGTGTGACCATGGCGCTGATCCATGGCGGCCAGCCCGACGCGCTGATCCTGAGCCATGAGCCGACCCGCGCCCATATGCGCGGTCTGCCGGGCTATGACCTGCCCTCGCTGGAGGCTCTGCGCGACACTGCGCTGCCGCTCGCGCGCATCGCCAATCCCGCCTGTCAGGTCGTTGGCATCTCGATCAACACCGCGAATATGGGTGAGGACGAGGCGCTGTCCTATCTGGAAGCAACCGAAAAGCGGATGGGCCTGCCCGCCGTCGACCCGTTCCGCCAGGGCGCAGGCCGTCTGGTGGACGCGCTCGACGCGATCTGATGCTGTCTGTCACTGCCGATACCTTCCGGCTGGCGCAGGTCTTCACCATCGCCCGCGGCAGCCGGACCGAGGCCCATGTCCTGACCGTCCGCGCCTTTGCAGATGGCGTGATCGGGCAGGGGGAATGCGTGCCCTATGCCCGCTACGGTGAGACGCTGGACAGCGTGACCGCTGAGATCAAGGGGTTGCCCGAGGGCATTTCCCGGCAGGATTTGCAGGATGCCCTGCCCGCCGGGGCCGCCCGCAATGCCGTGGACTGCGCCCTGTGGGACCTGGCGGCCAAGCAGACCGGCGCGCCAGTGTGGCAACTGGCGGGGCTGCCTGCGCCGCGCCCGATGATCACCGCCTATACGCTGTCGCTGGATTCGCCTGAGAACATGCGGGCAGAGGCCGCGAAACACGCGCATCGACCGCTGCTCAAGATCAAGCTCGGCACGCCCGACGACATGGCGCGGCTGGAGGCGGTGCGCGAAGGCGCGCCGAAATCCCCCATCATCGTCGACGCGAATGAGGGCTGGACGACGGAGGTTTATGCCGATCTCGCGCCCCATTTGCTGCGCCTCGGCGTGCAGATGGTGGAACAGCCGCTGCCTGCTGGATCCGATGACATGCTGGCGGAGATCGAGCGGCCCTTGCCCGTCTGTGCCGATGAAAGCTGCCACGACCGCGCCAGCCTGCCGGGGTTGAGGGGCAAATACGACATGGTCAACATCAAGCTGGACAAGACCGGCGGCTTGACCGAAGCGCTCGCGCTGCGCGACGCCGCCCGCGCCGAGGGCTATAAGGTCATGGTCGGCTGCATGGTCGGATCATCGCTCGCCATGGCCCCCGCCGTTCTGGTGGCGCAAGGGGCCGAGGTGGTGGACCTGGACGGGCCCTTGCTGCTGGCTGAGGACCGGGAACCGCCGCTGGTCTACGACGCGGCGGGTGTGCATCCGGCAAGTGCGGAGCTGTGGGGGTGAGCGCCGGTCCGGCCTTTGGCCGGTAAAAGGTCCAATGGACCTTTCAGGGCGCGAATGGGCGGAGCCCCGGTGTTGGTGGTGGGCAGGGCTGCCTACCCTACGTGATATTGTTCGCCCACTCGGACTTCTTTCCTCAGCCTCAACCCGTTTGCGAAGTGAATCCGATGCGAGAACGGCCCTGTGCTTCATCAAGTTCAATCGAAAATGCCTCGCGGGCATCTGTGAAAATCGCTTCGCATATCTCTGCCATGACGTCGTCCACAATCTCGCCTACGTGAATCTGATGTTCCTTGCTGCCGATAAAAAGCCGGATTCTCCCTCCGTCAGGGAAAAAACTCAAGACAGTTCGAACCCATGTCGCCCCCCGATCTGACTGGTTTCTAATCTCGGTGCAAACGCCCATCCGAATGGGTTCAAGAAATATCGTCCCACGTCCGTAGCAGTCGAAAGCAGCATCCCGATGAAGCATGCTCGGATCAAAATCGCCATCTGGCGGAACAGCATTTGCTGCGGTTTTTGGTCCGCCAAGATAATCAATATACGCTTCGACGATATTCGGCCCGATGGCTTTTACTTTCTCGTAGAATGCCAAGGTCTCTAAACCGTACTTTTCGGTGAGCACCTGAAGTTCTTCATACTTGGAACCGGTCAAAAGCACCCCCATGCTCAACTAACATATTGATTCACGCGCGTGGAATTTAGCATGCGTGGAATTTGCAATAATACAGTTTTGTTCGACTACGCCCATTGCAACCGAAGTCTATTCACCACCCCGCGCGAATAGCGCCAAAGGCACCGCGCGATAGCCAGACCGGCCCCCCGGGCTGGCGATTGGGTGATGCAGGCGCTCCGGTCAGAGGTCTTCCGGATTTGGCGGGGATAAAGCACTCCGTTCAAAGGTCGGATCGCCATCCCGCGGTCTGGCCATCGCGCTCCCTCACACTCAACACCAATTTCCCCTTTCCCCATATGGCCCTCCCCCGATCTTTGCGCTAAGCAATCCCCGCTCGACAGGAGGACCGACATGCCCAGATACCGTTCCCGCACGACCACCCATGGCCGCAACATGGCTGGCGCCCGTGGCCTTTGGCGCGCCACCGGCATGACCGATGGCGATTGGGACAAGCCCATCATCGCCATCGTCAACAGCTTCACCCAGTTCGTGCCGGGGCATGTGCACCTGAAGGACCTCGGCCAGATGGTCGCGCGCGAGGTCGAGGCGGCGGGCGGTGTTGCCAAGGAATTCAACACCATCGCAGTCGATGACGGCATCGCCATGGGCCATGACGGGATGCTGTATTCGCTGCCCTCGCGGGAGGTCATCGCGGATAGCGTCGAATACATGGTCAACGCCCATTGCGCCGATGCGATGGTCTGTATCTCCAACTGCGACAAGATCACGCCGGGTATGCTGATGGCCGCGATGCGGCTGAACATCCCGGCGATTTTCGTCTCGGGCGGGCCGATGGAAGCGGGCAAGATCGACATCGAAGATCTGGAGATGAGCAAGATCGACCTTGTGGATGCTATGGTCGCCGCCGCGAATGATGCCTTTACCGACGAACAGGTCCAGCATATCGAGGAAAACGCCTGCCCGACCTGCGGGTCGTGCTCCGGCATGTTCACCGCGAACTCGATGAACTGTCTGGCGGAGGCCCTGGGTCTGGCGTTGCCGGGCAACGGGTCGACGCTGGCGACGCATTCCGACCGCAAGGGGCTGTTCCTCGAAGCTGGTCGCAAGATCGTCGAGATCGCAAAGCGGCATTACGAGGGCGAGGAAAAGGGCCTGCTGCCGCGCGAGATCGCGACCTTCGAGGCGTTCGAGAATGCGATGAGCCTCGATATCGCCATGGGCGGGTCCACCAACACCGTGCTGCACCTTCTGGCCATCGCCCATGAGGGCGAGGTGGATTTCACCATGTCCGACATGGACCGGCTCAGCCGCAAGGTGCCCTGCCTGTGCAAGGTCGCGCCAAACACTGCGAACGTCCATATGGAAGACGTGCATCGCGCCGGTGGCATCTTCTCGATCCTTGGGGAACTCAGCCGCGCGGGCCTGCTGCACAACGACTGTCACACCGTGCATTCCAGCACCATGGGCGAGGCGATTGCCAAATGGGATATCGCGGTGGCGAACAACCCCGAGGCCGAAAGCCTGTTCAAGGCCGCGCCCGGTGGCGTGCGTACGACGCAGGCCTTCAGCCAGTCGAACCGCTACAAGGAACTGGACACTGACCGCACCAATGGCGTGATCCGCGACAAGGAAAACGCCTTTAGCCAGGATGGCGGCCTTGCGGTTCTGTTCGGCAATATCGCCGAGGATGGCTGCATCGTGAAAACCGCCGGTGTGGATGCGTCCATTCTGCAATTCACCGGCACCGCGCATGTGTGTGAAAGCCAGGACGAGGCGGTCAGCAACATCCTGACCGGTAAGGTCAAGGAAGGTGACGTTGTGGTGATCCGTTACGAGGGGCCGCGCGGCGGGCCGGGGATGCAGGAGATGCTCTACCCGACCTCTTACCTGAAGTCGAAGGGGCTCGGTAAAGCCTGCGCCCTGCTGACGGATGGCCGCTTCTCTGGTGGCACCTCGGGTCTTTCCATCGGCCATGTCTCTCCCGAAGCGGCAGAGGGTGGCGCGATTGGTCTTGTCCAGAACGGTGACAAGATCGAAATCGACATTCCCAACCGCACAATCAATCTGGCTGTGTCCGACGAAGAGCTGGCCGCCCGCCGTGCGGCGCAGGATGCTGCCGGTTGGAAACCCGCCAAGCCGCGCGCCCGAAAGGTCTCGACCGCGCTTAAAGCTTATGCCGCCCTTACCACCAGCGCCGCCAAGGGCGCTGTTCGCCAAGTCTGAAAAGGAATCACGCCCATGACCCGCACTGTTTATGTGAACGGTGAGTATCTGCCGGAAAACGAGGCGAAGGTGTCTATCTTCGACCGGGGGTTCCTTTTTGCCGATGGCGTTTACGAAGTGACCAGCGTGCTTGGTGGCAAGCTCATCGACTTCGCCGGTCACGCCAAGCGGCTGGAACGGTCACTGAATGAACTGGAAATGGCCAATCCGATCAGCACCGAGGATCTGCTGGAGGTTCACCGTCAGTTGGTTGAACGGAACGGCATCACCGATGGCCTGATCTACCTGCAAATCACTCGCGGTGCGCCCGCGGATCGTGACTTTGCCTTCCCGCCCGAGGACACCGCGCCGACCATCGTTCTGTTCACCCAGAACAAGCCGGGTCTGGCGGATGCGCCGCAGGCCAAGGTGGGTATGAAAGTGATCTCGGTCGAAGACCTCCGGTGGGGCCGCCGTGATATCAAGACGGTTCAGCTGCTCTACCCCTCGCTCGGCAAGATGGCTGCGAAGAAAGCGGGCTGTGATGATGCCTGGATGGTCGAGGATGGGTTCGTGACCGAAGGCACTTCGAACAACGCCTATATCGTGACCAAGGATGGCACCATCGTCACGCGGCAGCTGTCCAACGACATCCTGCACGGCATCACCCGCGCCGCCGTACTGCGGTTCGCTCGTGAAGCACAGATGAAGGTGGAAGAACGTCCCTTCACCATCGAAGAGGCGCAGGACGCGGCAGAGGCTTTCGTGACCTCTGCTTCGGCTTTCGTAATGCCGGTTGTGGAGATCGACGGTCAGCCCGTAGGTACCGGCAAGGTGGGCAACATCGCCCCGCGCATCCGCGAGATCTATCTTGAGGAAATGCGCAAGGCTGCGGTCTGAGCTGGCACTGATGCAAACATAAAAAAGGGGCCGCACGATGCGGCCCCTTTTTCTTTATGCCGCCGGTTTGCGGCGTTGTTTGTTGCGGCGGGCCTGACGTGGCTTGGCCGGGGCCGGGGCCTGGCCTTGGCCGTGGCCCTGGCCACCACCGCCACCACCGGACCGGCGGCGACGCTGACCTTGGCCACCGCCACCACCCCCGCGCTTGGGCTTTTCGACCTTCACCTCTTCGGGCTTGCGGCCGCTGCCAACCGGGATCGAAACCTTCATCACTTTCTCGATTTGGTTCAGCAGACCAACCTCTTCAGCGCAACAAAAGGCAATCGCCTCGCCATCGCGGCCCGCACGCGCGGTGCGGCCGATGCGGTGGACATAGTTGTCGGGCACTTCCGGCAGGTCGTAGTTATAGACGGTGCGCACATCGGGAATGTCGATTCCGCGTGCCGCCACATCCGTGGCGACGAGGATCTTCACCTGGCCGTCCTTGAACGCCTTGATGGCACGGTCGCGCTGGCCCTGGCTCTTGTTGCCATGAATGGACGCGGCGTCGAACCCGTCGGCAACCAGCCCCTTCATCAGCTTTTCGGCGCCATGCTTGGTGCGTGAAAATACAAGGCTCAGCGTATCAGGATGGCGGCGCAGAAGCTCTCGCAGCATGGCGGGCTTTTCGCTTTTGGCAACAAAATGCACGCATTGCGTAACCTTGTCTGCGGCTTTGCCAGGGGGCGAGACCTGCACCCGGCGCGGATTGGTCAGATAGGTGCGTGACAGTTCTTCCATCTGTTTGGGCATGGTGGCCGAAAACAGCATGGTCTGGCGGGGCGTTCCCAGTTCCGGCGCAATCCGACGCAGCGCGTGAATAAAGCCGAGGTCCAGCATCTGATCGGCTTCGTCCAGCACAAGGAACTGCGCAAGGTCCAGCCGCACGGCGCGGCGGTCCATCAGGTCGATCAGTCGACCGGGGGTCGCGACCAGAATGTCAGTGCCGCGCTCAAGGAACCGCATCTGCACATTGATCGACTGTCCGCCAACGACGGTGCCGACGCGCAGATGAGAGCCCTTCACATAAGCGCGCAGGTTTTCCGCGATCTGGTTAGTCAGCTCGCGCGTTGGCGCGAGGATCAGCGCCTTGACGGACTTGGGTTCACGCTTGCCCTGATGGGTTAGCAGGTGTTCCACCAGTGGCAGTCCAAAGGCAGCCGTCTTGCCGGTGCCGGTCTGGGCAAGGCCCATAATGTCGTGACCCGCCAGCGCCAGCGGGATCGCCTGGTTCTGAATCGGGGTGGGGCTGTCGTAGCCCGCGGATTTTACTGCAGCCAGCAGTGTCGGCGAGAGGCCGAGCATATCAAAATCGAACACGTTTTTCCTTTCCGGCGCGGTGTCGCGCACGGGTGAATACAGATCATCGCTCCCGAGAATCGGGAACAGCGAGGGTGCGGTCAGGCGCTCTGCGAAACGGGCGGATCCCATTGAACCGGCCGGACCGTCAGACCCTGCGTGATGGGGACTGGAAGATAGGGTTGCCCTGAGCCATTGGCGCATCTGCGCAGGCTTCACTGCTCACGCGGCAGAAAGGCATGGGTGTCACATGTTCGCAATTGCAGCATAAGTCAAGCCTGTTGCCCCTTTTGATTCCCTCAGGCTTGCGTTATGTGCGCCGCTGTTCCCAGCAAAGAGGACAAGATCATGGGCTACAGAGTTGCCGTTGTCGGCGCCACGGGAAACGTGGGCCGCGAAATGCTGAACATCCTGGCCGAGCGCCAGTTCCCTGTGGACGAACTTGCCGCACTGGCATCGCGTCGTTCGCTTGGGACCGAGTGCAGCTTCGGTGACAAGACTATCAAGACTCAGGATCTGGATACATTCGACTTCACCGGATGGGATATTGCGCTGTTCGCCATCGGCTCGGACGCGACCAAGACCTATGCCCCCAAGGCTGCCAAGGCGGGCTGCATCGTCATCGATAACAGCTCGCTCTACCGTTACGACCCAGAGATTCCGCTGGTTGTTCCGGAAGTGAACCCCGAAGCGGTTGAGATGTATAAGAACAAGAACATCATCGCGAACCCCAACTGCTCGACTGCGCAGATGGTGGTGGCGCTGAAGCCGTTGCATGACCGTGCGCGGATCAAGCGGGTGGTGGTCAGCACCTATCAATCAGTGTCCGGCACCGGCAAAGACGCGATTGACGAGCTGTGGGACCAGACCAAGGGCATGTATGTGCCGGGTCAGGAAGTGGCCCCCAAGGTTTACCCCAAGCAGATCGCCTTCAACGTGATTCCGCATATCGACGTCTTCATGGAGGACGGCTCGACCAAGGAAGAGTGGAAGATGGTGGCCGAAACCAAAAAGATCGTGGACCCCTCGATCAAGGTCACGGCAACCTGCGTGCGGGTGCCGGTTTTTGTGGGCCACTCGGAAGCGATCAACATCGAGTTCGAAGAGTTCATTGACGAGGATGAAGTCCGCGACATCCTGCGCGAGGCGCCTGGTATCCTGGTCGTCGACAAGCGCGAGGCTGGCGGCTACGTGACCCCGGTGGAATGCGTTGGCGACTACGCCACGTTCATCAGCCGCATCCGTCAGGACAGCACCATCGAGAACGGCATCAACCTGTGGTGCGTGTCGGACAACCTGCGCAAGGGCGCGGCGTTGAACGCCGTGCAGATCGCCGAAACGCTCGGCAATCGGGTGCTGAAAAAGGGCTGATCCGAAAGCTCGCTTGACGATTCGATGAAGAAGATGAACCCTTCCTGACATCCGAGCAGGAAGGGTTTTTCAATGAGATTTCATATATTTGCGGTTGGTGTTTTGACGGTAGGCATGGCCCATGCCGAAGACATTCCAGTGCGCGCCGACGTGACCCACGCCACGATCTATGGCGGCGCGGCAGAGGTGACGCGACAGGCATCGGTGACGGTTCCCGCAGGTGCGCATCGGCTGTTGGTGCCGGTACCACAATACATGCAGGACGCGGGCGTCGTCAGCGCCGCGCTGTCCGACGGCACCCCGCTTGGCCCGGTGCGCACGGACCCAACCCCCGGTTTCGAGGATGGCCAGTTCGACACGCCAGCACAGGCCGCCCTGCGCGCCCGGATCGAGGTGCTGGAGGCCGAGATTGAAGAGGCAGAGGATCAGCTTGCACATATCGAAGCCGGGCTTGGCACCATCGCCCTGCAGCGCCGCTATCTGGAAAGCTATGCGTCCAGCGGCTCGGGCGAGGTGACGGCCCCGGATGAGATCGGCGCCGTGCTAAGCGTCTTGGGACAGCAGATGGAGGAGCTGACGACGGAGCTGCTGGAAGGCGAGCACCAGCAGGATGAGCAGCTCGCCACAATCGCTGAATTGCAGGCAGACCTAAGCGATGCCGAGGCGGAGTTGCGCGCGCTTTTTCCCCTGGGTGCGGACAGCATCGCTTTGGCGATCCCGATTGAGGTGACGGAAGCAGCCGATCTGGCGGTCAATCTTACTTACCTAGCCACTGGCCTGGGCTGGCACATGACCTATACCGCAAGATTATCGACCGGGGATGGCGCGCTAACGCTGGCGCGCACCGCGCGGCTGGAAAGCTATTTGCCTGACCGGTGGGAACAGGTTGCCTTGACACTGTCGGGCGAAGAATGGGGACAGGTTCTGGACATGACAGGCGTGCGGCCTTCGCTCGCCCGCATCGAAGAGGAACGGCCTCCAGAAATCTTTCAGGATCGAGTTGCTGGCGGCGCTTTTGTTGAGCCCGTCCTGGAACCTGTGATCATAACCGAGGAAAGCGCAACGTTCGAAAGCTTCGGCTTGTCGTTCAACGCTGAGATTGCCGAGCCACAGACGCTTGGGCAAGGGGGTGAAACACTTGTGCCGTTCGATACGCTCAGCTTCGACGCTGAGATCACCATCGAAGCCAATCCGCGCCGTGACGATACGGCCTTCCTGATCGCACGGGCCGAGAACACGACCGGCCAGCCGCTGATCCCCGGTGACATGGCCGTTTACCGCGACGCAGCGTTTCTGGCGGATGAATACATGGACACCATCCCCCCCGGCGGCGAGGTGGAGCTGCCCTTCGGATCGGTCGATCACCTGCAACTCTTCTGGCGCGACCTGTCGCGGAACGAAGGGGATGAGGGATTCTTCAACCGGTCCAACGTGCAGCGGCAGGTGGTGGAATTTGGCGTGACCAATGTCTCGGACCAGCCGGAAGATGTGCGCATTCTCTATGCCGTGCCCTACACCGAACAAGACGATCTGGAACTGGATCTGACCCTCTCCATCGCGCCAAGCGAGGAAAATCTCGACGGGCGGCGGGGCATTCACGCATGGGATTTGACCGTCGCCCCAGGTGAAACCCGCACGATCCGTATGGAGGCGGAGATGTCCTGGCCCGAGGGCTATGACCTCTACTGGCGTCCGTAAGTGAAGGGGCCGGGCGTCAGAACCGCTCGGCCCGCAGCACTTCGCAATCTGTGACGCTCACCACGCCGATATGGCGTTCGACAACGGCGAAGGCGGCATCTAGCAGCGCGTCCAGCCGTTCCGGCTTGATGATGCAGACAACAGCCAGCATTCCACCTGCGCGGCTGACCTGTCCTGCGCGGCTCCATTCCCCTGACCGGCCAGAGCCACCCTTGACGGGCAGAATGGTGTAGCCCGTCACATCGGCTTTGCGCAGCGCTTCGGTCAGGCGGCGCTCCATCATCGCTTCGATGATGATCTCAACACGTTTTGCCTTGTGGGTCTGCATGGGTCAGCCTCCGGTCACGGTGCGGGCAATGGCCAGGTAGATCGGGATGCCCAAGGTCAGGTTGAAGGGGAAGGTGACGCCAAGCGATAGCGTCAGGTAGATGGACGGGTTCGCCTCTGGCAGGGCCACGCGCATAGCCGCGGGCACCGCGATATAGGAGGCCGAGGCCGACAGCACCATGAACAGCGCCACGCCTCCCGCCGACAAGCCGATCAGCATCCCGGCGGCAAGGCCGAAGACGCTGCCAACCAGCGGCATGACGATCCCAAAGGCCAAAAGGCCGGGTCGCAGAACCCCTGCCGCACTGCGCAAGCCGCGCCCGGCAACCAGCCCCATATCCAGCAGGAACAGGCACAGAACCCCTTGGAACGGCGCCACGATAAAGCTTTCGATCCGGGCCAGACCGTCCGCCCCCGTGATTACCCCGATCAGGAAAGACCCGATCAGCAGGACGATGGAGCCATTGAGCAGGATTTCCCGCAGCAGCTCTCCATCCATCTCTTCGCTATTCGACTTGTCACCGTAGCGCGCGATCAGCCAAAGGGCGGCCAGGATGGCGGGGGCCTCCATCGCGGCGGCAACAGCGACCATGAACCCCTCTCCCGCCAGCCCTGCCGAGTCGAGCACCGAAGTGCCAGCCACGAAGGTGACGATGGAAATCGACCCGTAATGTGCGGCGACAGCAGCGGCGTTGGTGACGTCCAATCCCGACATGACGCGCAGCAATGCAAAAGCTACCAGCGGCAGAACGAACGACAAGATCACGCCCGCAACGAGCGACAGGATCAACGTCGTATCCACCCCGTGCGAGGCCACGCTGGCCCCGCCCTTGAAGCCGATGGCAAAGAGCAGATAGAGCGACATGGCCTTGGCCACAGCCTCTGGCACTGTCAGGTCGGATTTGGCGTATGCCGCCGCAAATCCAAGCACAAAAAACAGGATGATTGGCGACAACAGGTTCTCTGCCGCCAGAGAAAGTATTTGGTCCATTTCGTCCCCGTGTTCCGATTGGTCTTTCAGGTCCCAGCTGGAACGAATCCGAAATACCCTACACTTTCACAAAGGAATTAACGTCCGAATCATACATTTCCAAGGCCCCAGATGCGATTTCGTTCCATAGGCCATGCAAGGAGAGACGCCCATCCTCGACGGCCTGGGCCACGAAGGGGAAGGTCATAAGGTTGGCCAGAGACACCAGGACCGAGCGCTGTTCCAACGCCCGCTGACGTTCGTGTTCGTCGGTGATGCTTGCGGTTTCTTCGCAGGCGGGGCGCAGGATATCCATCCAGCGGCCGACGAAGCTGGTGGGCTTTTCCAGTTCCGGCGCGTTGCCAGAAACCATCTGGATGCAGCCGCTCACGCCGCCACAATTGGAATGGCCCAGAACCATGATGTTGGAAACATTCAGCGCCGTGACCGCATATTCGACTGCCGCAGAGGTGCCGTGATGATCGCCATCCGGCGTATAGGGAGGCACGAGATTGGCGATATTGCGATGAATGAAGAACTCGCCCGATTCTGCCCCGAAGATAGAGGTCACGTGAACCCGGCTGTCGCAGCAGGAAATCACCATGGCGCGCGGACGTTGACCTTCTTCTGCAAGACGCCGGAACCAAGCTTGGTTCTCTGCGTATTCCGTTGCTTTCCAGCTGTGGTAGCGCCGCGTCAGGTATGTCGGCAGGAGGGAAACATATTCCATTTAGCGTCCTCTGTCGTCGCGTCGACCCTGATAGGGCGCATTCCTCGAAAGTTCGAGCTATTTTTTGGTCGCAGGCATAACGGATTCTTCAGCAAGCCGGGGCAAAGTCCGCGCTATCCGTGGGGGCGGAAGTGGAGTGAGTGATGGAGCAGGACGTAAGATTTTTGCGACCGGAGGAACCGGCACGGTTCAATCCCGAACGGCTGGAGCGGCTCTGCGATGAGATCGGAGAGATCCGGGCAGAACACGAAGTTGCCAGTGCGTTGCAGACGATCAACGCGCATCTGCAGGACATTCGCAGAATTCATCCGGTCCAGGATGGGTCGGACCTGGCAGGCCCTGCCCGCCATCTGGCGGCGGCATCGGACCGGATCGGGATGGCAACGCTGGCACGGGTGGCGCGCGACGTGCTGGCCTGTGTGGCGACGGGCGATGTGGTGGCGCTGGCCTCGACTCATGCGCGCCTCGTACGTGTAGGGGAAAGATCCATCCACGCAATCTGGGACTTGGAGGATGTATCGGGCTGATCCGCCTTGCAGCCACGGCCCGTCACGCTAGGCTGTTGCAAGCCATTTTTGTGACGGATGACCATGGACAGACGCTTTTCCCCCGCCGATCCCGGCGCAATCCCCGTAACCTGCATCTCCCCCGATGCTTTGGAGGGGGCGCTTGACGCTCTGCCTGCAGCACAAGCCGCTTGGGCGCGGTCCACGGGCTTTGCAGCGTCGCTTGCTGAGCCTTGTGTTCTGCCAGATCCCGAAGGCGGGATCGCTCGCGTCCTGCTTGGGCTTGGGACGGACGCGGCAAGAGCACGCAAGCGCTTTGCAATCGGCGCAGCGTTGGCCGCTTTGCCAGAGGGCACCTACCGCCTTGTAGACGGCCTGCCAGAGACTGAACGCGAAGAGGCCGCGCTTGGCTGGCTGCTGTCCGGCTATCGCTTTGGTCGCTACAAGGATGCCCTCACCCCCAAAGCACAACTGGTCGCACCAGAGGGGCTTGATACCGCCGCGCTTGAAAACATCGCAGCGGGAGAGGCGCTGACACGCGACCTGATCAACACCCCCGCAAACGATATGGGCCCCGATCAGTTGGAAGCTGCAGCGCGAGATCTGGCAGAGGGGTTCGGAGCGTCTGTTTCCGTCATCAAGGGCGATGACCTGCTGACGGGCAATCTCCCGATGATTCACGCCGTCGGCCGTGCCGCCGCGCAGGCCCCGCGGCTGATCGAGATGACATGGGGCAGCGAAGGCCCTCAGCTGACTCTGGTCGGCAAGGGGGTTTGTTTTGACACAGGCGGGCTGAACCTGAAACTCGGCGCCTCCATGGGGCTGATGAAGAAGGACATGGGTGGTTCGGCCACCGTACTTGGGCTGGCACGCATGATCATGGGGGCCGGTCTGGACATGCGGTTGCGCGTCCTGATCCCCGCAGTGGAAAACGCTGTGGCGGGCAATGCCTTTCGCCCCGGTGACATCCTGACCGCGCGCAACGGTCTGACCGTCGAGATCAACAACACCGATGCAGAGGGGCGCCTGGTGCTGGCCGATACGCTGTCGCTGGCCAGTGAAACACCCCCCGATCTTCTGATCTGCATGGCCACGCTGACCGGGGCCGCGCGGGTTGCCGTGGGCCCGGATATCGCTCCGTTCTATACCGATGACGATGGCTTTGCCGGGGCACTGTCCGCCGCCGCCATCCGCGTGTCGGACCCGGTTTGGCGGATGCCGTTTCATGCGCCCTACGAGTCGATGATCGAACCCGGCATCGCTGATCTGGACAATGCCCCCAAGGGTGGATTTGCCGGGTCCATCACCGCCGCGCTGTTCCTGCGACGCTTCGCAAAGGACGCGCCTCGCTTTGCCCATTTTGACATTTACGGCTGGCAACCCGCAGATGCCCCTGCCCGCCCCAAGGGCGGCGTCGGTCAGGCCGCGCGGGCGATCTTTTCCGCTTTGCCCGAGGTTTTGAGCAATGACTGACATGCCAGATCCCCGTATCACCCCCACCAATGGCCATGTCGCCCATGTCAGCCTTGAAGGTCAGGTCGAGGCCGAAAAATTCGTGCAAGGTCGGCGCATGATGGTGATGCAGCCGATGGCCAACATCACCGATGAGCCGCGCGGCAAACGGGTCAGCCAACTGCTGTTTGGTGAGATCTTTCACGTGCTGGAAACCTATGACGGTTTTGCCTTCGGTCAGGCGGAACGCGACGGGCAGGTTGGCTATGTGCTGTCCGGCGCGCTGGTTTCACCCGAGGAGCCGACCCACTGGGTGACGGCCCCTGCAACGCATCTCTACCCCAAGCCTGACCTCAAGGCCCCGCCGGAAGTGGCCATATTCTTTGGGTCTGCCGTGAAAGTGGTCGGAGAGCGCGATGACTACCTCCGCATCCATACCGGCCATTTCATCCCGCGACCGCACCTGCAACCGATCCGCGCCCGTTTTGGCGATCCGGTTGGGGTTGCGGACCTGTTCCTTGGCTCGCCCTACCTTTGGGGAGGGTCCAGCCGGTGGGGCATCGACTGTTCCGGCCTTGTGCAGATGGCCCTGCTGGCCTGCGGTTTCGACTGCCCGCGAGACAGCGATCAGCAGATCGTTCTGGGCCGCGAGTTGCATCATGGCGAACCCTTCGTGCGCGGTGATCTGGTGTTCTGGAAAGGGCATGTGGGTTTTATGGCGAATGAGCGGATGCTGCTGCACGCCAACGCCACCCATATGGCCGTGGCCTATGAACCGCTGAAAGACGCGGCGGCGCGGATCGAAGACAAGGGTGAAGGCCCGATCACGGCGCGGCGCAGGTTCCTCAAACCCGGCGACTAAAGGCCTATTCCACCGCCCGGATCAGCTTGCGTTCCAGTACCCGCAGCACGGTTTTCAGGTCATGCCCGCGTTTCAGAATGCGCCCGTCCATGCCTATGACCGAATACTGCCCCTGACGGTCCCGCAGCTTCGGGCGCTTTTCGATACGATAGATGGGATGTTCCGCCGTGCGCCGAAAGATGGAAAAAATCGCAACATCCCGCAGGCAGGAAATGCCGTAATCCCGCCATTCACCGGCGGCGACCATCCGGCCATAGACGCCAAGGATGACTCCAAGCTCGGTTCGGTGGAACGCCACCTGTTCCTGCTGTGGGGGGACCGGGCCCGAGGGCTGAATCTGCATGTCCATGGGACGAGCTTGGCGCTCATGCGAAGACTTATCAAGGTCCGCCATTCAATTGCCTTGAAAGAGCCGCTGCTTTTTCGCCTGCTGTCCCTCAAATCGCCCTGACCCGAGGCCAAACATATCCTTGTAGTGACGAGCATAGGCTCGCCCCCGGCGGATCGGTTATCTTGCCCCCACCCAGTCCGCTCCGCCGGGGGACTACGCCAGATAGAAAAGGCCCCGCGCGAGAACGCCGGGGCCTTTTTCGTCATTCCAGAACGCGGTTACTCCCGCACCAGCTTCTCATACCCTTCGGCAATCTCGCGGGCGATGGCGCCGACCTCGAAGTTGTAGTCGCCGATCTGGCCCACGGGGGTCACTTCTGCGGCGGTGCCGGTGAGCCAGCATTGCTGAAAACCTTCCAGTTCCTCGGGCATGATGTGGCGTTCGTGCACTTTGATCTGACGGTCCTTCAGCATCCCCACAACGGTCTGACGGGTGAGACCGTTCAGGAAGCAATCGGGCAGGGGGGTATGAACCTCGCCATCCTTGACAAAGAAGATATTGGCCCCGGTCGCTTCCGCGATATAGCCGCGATAGTCGAACATCATTGCGTCGGAACAGCCTTTGGCTTCTGCCGCGTGCTTCGACAGCGTGCAGATCATGTAAAGACCGGCGGCCTTGGCGTGGCTTGGAATGGTTTCGGGGCTGGGGCGCTTCCATTTGGAAATGTCGAGCTTTGCGCCCTTCATCTTTGCATCGCCGTAATAGGCGCCCCACTCCCAGGCGGCGATCGCCAGCCGGACGGGGTTCTTCGCAGATGCAACGCCCATATCCTCGCCCGCGCCACGCCAGGCAACCGCACGGACATATGCGTCGGTCAAGCCATTGGCGGTCAGCACTTCCTGCTTGGCCGCCTCGATCTCGTCGACGGTATAGGGAATCTGGAAGTCGAGCTGACCGGCCGAGAAATGCAGGCGTTCGGAATGCAGGCGGCTTTTGAAAATCTTGCCGTTATAGGCGCGCTCGCCTTCGAACACGGACGAGGCATAATGCATCGCATGGGTCAGAATATGCACATTCGCATCCCGCCAGGGGATGAGCTTGCCATCCATCCAGATGGTTCCGTCGCGATCGTCGTAAGCAGCGCCCATTGTTTTCACCTTCGGCAGGAGTCTTGGTATTTTCGGTTTGTTGCGCAAAATACGTCCGAACCGGACATAAAATTACGTAAAACCGGGCATTCGGTAACAATTGATTCTTGGAAAGTCAACAAGGCTGACATAAAGTCGGGCGAAAGGCGACAGGACCCCGGGAGGAGCGCAATTCATGGCCGAACGTGGCGCCGCACAATCATCTGCAACCAGCGGGGAAAGCCTGCTTTTTCTGACCGACGAGCAACTTCGGCGCGGGATCGAAGCGATGTTCTTCGCCTATCGCGGGTTCACGGCAGATCCTGATCGCATTCTTGAAAACCATGCTTACGGACGCGCGCATCATCGGGCGATTCACTTTATCAATCGGACTCCGGGGACCACGGTGAATAACCTGCTGGCCATCCTGGGCGTGACCAAGCAATCGCTGAACCGGGTGTTGCGCACATTGGTCGAGGATGGGCTGGTCGAAAGCCGCGTTGGCACCCGCGACAAGCGGGAACGGCACCTTTACCTGACCGATCAGGGTATTGCGCTGGAACGCGAATTGTCCGAGGCGCAGCGAACGCGGATGCGTGCGGCCTATCGTGCGGCAGGACCAGAGGCTGTGGCCGGTTTTCGCACTGTGCTTGAACAGATGATGGACCCGGAGCTTCGCCACCATTACCTTGCCAATACCGAGGGAGGCGCATGACAGATCCGGCCGCACATCTTCTGATTGTCGACGATGATGAACGCATTCGCGGTCTTCTGCAGAAGTTCCTTATCCGCAATGGATTTATCGTCAGCTCGGCCCGCGATGCGGCCCATGCGCGCCGTCTTTTGGAGGGGCTGGAATTTGATCTGATCGTGCTGGACGTGATGATGCCGGGCGAGGATGGGATCAGCCTGACGAAGGCACTTCGTGAAACCCTGTCGACACCCATCATGTTGCTGACCGCACGGGGCGAGGCAAGCGACCGGATAACGGGGTTGGAGGCAGGGGCAGACGACTATCTGCCAAAACCGTTCGAACCGCGCGAATTGCTGTTGCGGATCAACGCGATCCTGCGGCGTGTGCCAAGCGTGTCCGAGACGCAGACGGCCCCCAAGATGCTGCATCTAGGCCCCATCCGATACGATTTGGAACGTGGTGAGATGTGGCAAGGCCAGACCCCCATTCGGTTGACTGCGACAGAATCCGCCCTGATGCGCATCTTTTCGGCCTGCCCGAACGAAGCGGTCAGCCGCGCGCAGCTGGTCGAGGATCTGGGCCGAGACAAGGGTGCAGGCAGCACGACCAGCCAGGAGCGCGCTGTTGATGTGCAGATCACCCGCCTGCGCCGCAAGATCGAGGCCGATCCGAAACAACCCCGCTATCTGCAAACGGTCCGTGGCGCGGGCTATATGCTGGCCCCCGACTAAGGTGTTCCGATGACTCTTCTGATGACCAATGACGCGGGGCTGTTGCACCAGATGCCCCCGGGTCACCCCGAGCAGATCGCGCGGCTTGAGCATGTGAACCGCGCGTTGTCTGCGCCGGAGTTTGCCGCGCTGGACCGTCGCCCGTCACCAATGGCCACCGAAGCCGATCTTTTGCTGGCTCATCCTGCGGCGCATGTGGACGCCATCCGCGATGTGGCACCTGCAACGGGCTACGTTGCGCTCGACCCCGATACCTCGATGTCTCCCGGCACATGGGAAGCCGCCCTGCGGGGCGTTGGTGGCTGCCTTGCCGCCGTCGACGCGGTATTCGCGGGTGAAGCAAAGAACGCCTTTGTCGCCACGCGGCCCCCCGGCCACCATGCCGAAAAGACCCGCCCAATGGGATTCTGTCTGTTTGGCAATGTAGCCATCGCCGCGAAACACGCGCTGGAACGTCACGGGTTGGAACGGGTGGCCATCGTCGATTTCGACGTCCATCACGGCAATGGCACGCAGGACCTTCTATGGGACGAGCCGCGGACGCTGTTCATCTCGTCCCACCAGATGCCGCTCTATCCCGGCACCGGTGCGGCCCATGAAAGGGGCGCGCATGGAAACGTGATCAACGCGCCGCTCTCGCCCGGAACCGATGGCGCGACCATGCGCTCAGTCTATTCCTCTCGCCTGTTGCAACGCGTGCGGGAGTTCGAGCCCCAGCTACTGCTGATCTCGGCCGGGTTCGACGCCCATGAAGACGACCCGTTGGCAAACCTCAACTGGACGACCGAGGATTTCGCGTGGATCACTCGGGAACTGTGCACGGTCGCGGATGAAACCTGCGGCGGCAAGCTCGTGTCCTCGCTGGAAGGGGGCTATAACCTCGATGCCCTGGCGGCATCCGTCGCGGCCCATGTCTCCGAACTGATGGACGCCTGAGGTGGCCACCGGGCTAGTCACCCATCCTGATTGCCTTGCGCATGTGACGCCTGCCCATGTCCATGAACAGCCCGCCCGGTTGGCCCGCGTTTTACAAGCGTTGGAGGGGTTGCCAGTGTTCCGCTACGAGGCCCCGTTGGCCAGCGACGCCACGCTTCTGACGCTTCACACGCCCGCCTATCTGGATCACATCCGCAGCTCTGTACCGCTGGACGGGTTCACGATGCTGGACCCGGATACAGACGAAGAAACCTTCCTGTCGCCCACCTCCCTGCCTGCGCTTTACCGCGCGGTTGGGGGTGTTCATCGTGCAATTGACCTTGTGCTGTCAGGCGAGCTGACCAACGCCTTCGCCGCCATACGTCCGCCCGGGCACCATGCGGAACAGGAACTGCCCATGGGGTTTTGTTTCTTCGGCAACGTGGCTTTGGGTGCGAAATATGCGCTGGATCATCATGGGCTGTCGCGCGTTGCCATCGTCGATTTCGACGTGCACCACGGCAATGGCACGCAAGCGCTGTTATGGGATGAACCCCGTGCCTTGGTGATCACCTCGCAGCAAATGCCGCTGTGGCCCGATACCGGTGATGTCTCAGAGACCGGCGCGCATAACAACGTGGTGAACGTACCGCTCGCCCCCGGCACAGGTGGCAAGGCCCTGCGTGAGGCCTACGAAGCCGTGGTGTTCCCCAGGTTAGAGGCGTTCCGGCCAGAACTGCTGCTCGCCTCCGCCGGATTCGACTGCCACGCCGCCGACCCTCTGTCGCAACTGGCCTGGGTCGAAGAGGATTACGAGTGGCTCACGCACCGGCTTTGCGATATTGCGGATCGGTATTGCGGCGGCCGCATGGTCTCGACTCTCGAAGGCGGCTATGATCTGGACGCCCTTGCGGCCTCGGCCGCCACCCATGTGCGCGTTTTGACGGAGAGAAGCGGATGAGCGACCAGAAAAAGATCGAGGAAATGAGCTTCGAGGAAGCGATCCGGGAACTGGAAACGGTGGTGGGTCAGCTCGACCGGGGTGATGTGGCGCTTGAGGACTCCATCAAGCTTTATGAACGCGGCGCGGCGCTGAAGGCCCGTTGCGAAACGAAGCTGAAGAAAGCCGAGGAAAAGGTGGCGCAAATCACGCTGGACGCCAATGGGCAGCCCACGGGGGCGAAGCCGGTCGAAGGGCTGTAACCCTTGTTTACACAGAAGTTGAAAGAGGCGCAGGACGCGATTGCGCGTGCCCTTACGGACCGCATGGCGGTGCTTGGATCCGACCGGGTGGCCGAGGGAATGCGCTACACCACGGCGGGCGGTAAGCGGCTGCGCGGCTTTCTCGTGCTGGAAACGTCACGACTGACCGGGGGCAACGACGTGGCCGCGATGCAGGCGGCCTGCGCCGTGGAATGTATCCATGCCTATAGCTTGGTTCATGATGACCTGCCCTGCATGGACGACGACGACCTGCGCCGGGGCCTGCCAACCGTTCACAAGAAATGGGACGAGGCGACAGCGGTGCTGGTGGGCGACGCGCTGCAAAGCTTTGCGTTTGAACTGTTGGCCGATCCCGCAACGGGCGACGCCGAGCAGCGTGCCGAACTGGTGCTGACCCTTGCCCGCGCCTCTGGCCCGCAAGGGATGGTGCTTGGGCAGGCACAGGACATTGCCGCTGAAACGGCGGATAGCCCCCTGACGCTTGCCCAGATCACTGAATTGCAGGCCAACAAAACGGGGGCCCTGCTGGAATGGCCCGTGGTCGCGGGGGCCATCCTTGGCCGTGCAGACCCTGACCCCCTGCGGCGCTATGCACGCGCGGTCGGCCTTGCCTTTCAGATCGCTGACGACATCTTGGATGTGGAGGGCGATGCCGAAAAGGCCGGCAAGGCGCTGCGCAAGGATGCCGAGGCTGGCAAGGCAACGTTCTTGTCTCTGCTCGGACTGGAGGGAGCCAAGCTCCGCGCGAAGGCGCTGATTGATGAGGCCGTTGAGGCGCTGGAACCATATGGCTCCGACGCCGAAACCTTGCGGGAGCTGGCCCGTTTCGTTATCGCCCGTGACCAGTAACCGAAATCGGAGAGCCACATGAGCCACCGCCCCGAAACGCCCCATCTGGACCGGATCAAATCCCCGGCCGATTTGCGAGGGCTATCGGTGGTCGAGCTGCGCCGTGTGGCCGACGACCTTCGCACCGAAACCATTGCCGCAGTCAGCCAAACCGGCGGGCATCTGGGCGCGGGCCTTGGTGTGGTGGAGCTGACCGTGGCGCTTCATTCGGTTTTCGACACCCCGCGCGACAAGCTGATCTGGGACGTGAGCCACCAGTGCTATCCCCACAAGATCCTGACCGGTCGCCGCGATGCGATGCCAACCTTGCGAAAGAAGGACGGTATTTCCGGTTTCACCAAACGCAGCGAGTCGCCGTATGATCCGTTCGGCGCGGCCCATAGCTCTACCTCTATCTCGGCGGCGCTTGGCTTTGCCGTGGCGCGTGACCTGGGGGGCGTGCCCGATACGGGTGCGGGCGATGCGATTGCCGTGATCGGGGATGGCGCGATGTCTGGTGGCATGGCGTTTGAGGCAATGAACAACGCAGGCCATCTGGGCAAGCGTCTGATCGTGATCCTGAATGACAACGAGATGAGCATTGCACCCCCCACGGGCGCGCTGTCTTCCTACCTCTCGCGGCTCTATGCCGGTGCGCCTTTTCAGGAACTGAAATCCGCCGCCAAAGGCGCGGTTTCGTTGCTGCCCGAGCCTTTCCAGGAAGGCGCGCGACGGGCAAAGGAACTGCTCAAGGCGGCAACCGTGGGTGGGACGCTGTTTGAGGAACTGGGCTTTTCCTATGTCGGTCCTATCGACGGGCACGACATGGAGCAGCTTGTCTCCGTCCTGCGGACGGTGAAGGCGCGCGCCGACGGGCCAATTCTGATCCATGCGATCACAAAGAAGGGCAAGGGATTTCGCCACGCGGAAGGTACGCCCGACAGGGGCCACGCCCGCGCACCGTTCGACCTGGTGACCGGCGAGCAGCGAAAGGCGCCGTCCAACGCGCCCTCCTACACAAAGGTTTTTGCGCAAAGCCTGATCCGCGAGGCAGAGCTTGACGACAAGATCGTTGCCGTGACCGCCGCGATGCCGGATGGCACCGGTCTGGACATTTTCGGTGAGCGGTTCCCAAAGCGCGTCTTCGATGTCGGCATTGCCGAACAGCATGCCGTGACCTTTTGTGCGGGGATGGCGGCGGGGGGGATGAAACCCTTCTGCACGATTTATTCGACCTTCCTGCAACGCGGCTATGACCAGGTCGTGCATGACGTGGCCATTCAGCGCCTGCCCGTCAGATTTGCCATTGATCGCGCAGGGTTAGTCGGCGCCGACGGGGCAACGCATGCGGGGTCTTTCGACGTGGCTTACCTTGCCAATTTGCCGGGTTTCGTCGTGATGGCGGCGGCCGATGAAGCAGAGCTGGTGCATATGGTGGCGACCGCAGCGGCGCATGACGAAGGCCCCATTGCCTTCCGCTACCCGCGGGGTGAGGGCGTGGGCGTGGACATGCCGGAACGCGGCGTGCCGCTGGAGATCGGTAAAGGCCGGATGATCCAAGAGGGTGCGCGGGTCGCGATCCTGTCCTTCGGCACCCGGCTGAGCGAGGTGCAGAAGGCCGCCGAGGCTCTGGCCGCTCGTGGAATTACACCTACGATTGCCGATGCACGCTTTGCCAAGCCATTGGATTCGGAGCTTATTCTGAAGCTCGCGGCTGATCACGAGGCGTTCATCACCATCGAGGAAGGCGCGGTTGGCGGCTTCGGCAGCCATGTGGCGCAGCTTCTGGCGGATGAGGGCGTTTTCGATCGCGGGCTGAAGTTCCGATCCATGGTTCTTCCCGATATTTTCATTGACCAGGCCAGCCCTGAAGACATGTACGCCACGGCAGCGATGAACGCGGAGCATATCGAGGCGAAGGTGCTGGATGTGCTCGGCGTGGCGCGGCTGAGCCGCCAAGCCTAGGGGTCGAAAAAGGGGGGTGCCATGCGTACACCCCCTGTGCATCCTCCGAACACCATGCGTGCAGACGATATGCGGTTTCGCCGCCTGCGGCGTCGATCCGGGAGCGGCCCTCGTCAAGCCCCTTTGGGGCCCTCCTCGGGCCGCGTTGCCACGGGATACCGAAAGGGTGGGTGCCTCACATGGGTGAGCCGGAACAGGTTGCAGCGATGGATGCCTCCGGCGGGAGTATTTAGGCCAAGAAGAAGGGGCGACGGGCAGTCCCTTACGCAGCCTCAGCCGTGCCGATCCAGCCGTGCCTCGATTGCCTTCAGCCGTTCCAGCACCTCGTCGCGATAGGTTTCCGTCAGGGCCGTTTCCTCCTCGGAATGGGCGTCCTGCATGGAGTTCACAATGAGGCCCACCAAGAGGTTCACCACGGCGAAGGTGGTGATCATGATGAAGGGGACGAAGAAGGCCCAGGCATAGGGGTAGACCTCTTGCACCGGGCGGACGATGCCCATGGACCAGCTTTCCAGCGTCATGATCTGGAAGAGCGTGTAGAAGGACCGGCCGAGATCACCAAACCAGTCCGGGAAGCTGGCCCCGAAGAGTTTCGTCGCCATGACCGCGCCGATATAGAAGATGATCCCCATTAGGAGAAACACGCTGCCCATGCCGGGAAGCGCACGAACGAACCCTTCGACCACGCGGCGCAGGCGCGGAGCGACCGAAATCACCCGCAGGATACGAAGGATGCGCAGTGAGCGGAGAACGGAGAAACCCTGACCGCCGGGGACCAGCGCCATACCGATGATTGCAGCGTCAAAAAGGTTCCAGCCGGAGCGGAAGAAGCGCGGGCCGTAGGCGATGAGCTTGGCAGAGAGTTCGATCACGAAGATCATCAGGCACAGCCGGTCGAGCACGGTGATAAGCCCACCCGCTTGCGCCATGGCGGCGTCTGACGTTTCAAGCCCGAGGATCACCGCGTTGAACAGGATCACGCCAATGATGGTGTTGCGTACCAGCGCTGTTTCCAGCTGGGTTTCAAGCCAGTGCCGCATGTGATCCCTCCTTTGTGCGAACGCTAGATATGGGCGCGGGTGAAGCTGGCGGCAAGTTCCACATGGGGGCTCCAGCGGAACTGATCGACCACCTGCACCCAATTGAGGCGATAGCCCGCATCGGTGAGCGTCTTTGCATCGCGTGCGAAGGTGATGGGGTTGCACGAAACGAAGCCGATCTTGGCAATATCGGACACGGCCAGGTCGCTGACCTGTGCCTCGGCGCCGGCGCGGGGTGGGTCGATGACGGCAGCGTCGAAGGGGGCCAGATCGTCACCCATCAGGGGGCGGCGGAACAGATCGCGGACCTCGGTGGTCACCTTCTTGATGCCGGTGGCGTGGCGCAGGCCGTGGTCGAGCGCCGCGATCATGTCGCGGTCGCCTTCGACGGCATGGACGGGCGCGCGGGCGGCCAGGGGGAATGTAAAGGTGCCGGAGCCCGAGAAGAGATCGACGATATGTTTCGCGCCCTGCGTGGCGTCCATCATCGCGGCCACAAGCGTGGCTTCGCCGTCGGGCGTGGCTTGCAGGAAGGCACCGGGGGGCGGGGTGACGGCGACGGTGCCAAACTGCTGAACGGGCGGCGATTCCGTAAAGACAGTGTCATCGTCCCATGTCAGCCGCGCGAACTGGCGGATGAACTGCGGCAGCGCCAGGCGCAGGGCCTCGTCCAGCGGTTTGCCGCCCGTCACGGCGCAGTCGATGCCGGTGTCAGAGCGGGTCAGTGCGAAGGACAGGGTGGCGCTGCGGGATCCGCCAAGGCGGGTGATCTGTTCCAGCGCGGGAAGCACTGTCATCAGGTCCGGGTGCAGCACGTGGCAATCGGTGATCGGCACGATGGTACCTGACCGTCGGGCGTGAAAGCCGACAAGCGCGCCTTTCTTGGTGCGGGTGCCGGCAAGGGTGGCGCGGCGGCGGCTGCGCGGAGGCGAGACGTGGATGGGGCGGAATTCAGCCGTCAGTCCCTGCGCGGAGAGGGCGGTTTCGACGACCTCCTGCTTCCAGCGGGCGAGGAAAGCGTCAGAGGCATGTTGCAGCGCGCAGCCACCGCATTGGCGGAAATGCGAACAAGGCGCCTTTACCCGATCGGACGACGGGGTAAGGATGCGGGGGGCATCCAAGCGACCGTCCTGAACGTCGCCCTCAACGGTTTCGCCGGGCAGGGTCAGGGGCGCAAGGATTGGGCCCTCGGCAATGCCGTCGCCCTTATGGCCAAGTCTTTGAATCGTGATTTCCATGGTCAGCGCATAGCGCGGTTTCGGCCCGGCTGGAAGCCGTTATGACTTGGGGATCGCGGGGCTGAACGCGTAGCCCTCGGGGCTGAGGATCGTGCCTTCGCGCAGCCCGTGGGGTTTGTCGGCGGGCGGTTCCAGAACCATGTGACCTGCGGCTTCGGCTTTCGCGGCTGCGTCATCGGGGTCGATCCCGAACAGGAAAAGCTGAAGGCCGCCGCCACGCGGGGGCGCTTCCGGGACAAAGCCGAGCAGCGGATGGCTGTGATAGGTGCCGTCGGAATGAAGCTGCATCATCATGCTGCCGTGGCGGATGATGGCGAAGTCATCGGTTAGCTGGTAGGCGGGCAGACCGAAGACGTCTTTCAGGAACGCGGCCAACCTGCGCACATCGGGAGATAGCAGGTTGACGCCGATGCCGGTCAGGCTGCGGCCGAATTCCTCGGCGGGGACGGTTTCCAGATCCATGGGCACACCTCGATTACTCAGCGGCTTCCCGGATCCCGATAAAGCCGCCCGATTGACGGTTCCAATAGCGCGCATAGAGGCCGCCCGCGCCAAGCAGGGCGTCATGGGTACCTTCTTCGACGACATGGCCGTCATCCAGCACAATAATGCGGTCCATCTGAGCGATGGTGGACAAGCGGTGCGCGATAGCGATGACGGTCTTGCCCTCCATCACCTCGCCTAGCGTGTCCTGAATGGCGGCCTCGACCTCTGAATCCAGCGCGCTTGTGGCCTCGTCCAGTACCAGAACCGGGGCGTTCTTCAGGAAGGCACGGGCGAGCGCGATGCGCTGGCGCTGTCCGCCCGACAGTTTGACGCCACGTTCGCCAAGGTAGGCGTCATAGCCTTTGCGGCCCGTGTGATCTTCCAGCCCGAGGATAAAGTCATGCGCTTCGGCGCGTTTGGCGGCATCGACCATGTCTTCCTCGCTTGCGCCTGGGCGACCGTAGAGAATGTTGTCGCGGGCGGAGCGGTTGAACATCGCGGTTTCCTGCGTGACCATGGCGATCTGGCGGCGCAGGCTTTCCTGCGTGATCTCTCGCACATCACAACCATCGAGCAGCACACAGCCCTCTTCGGCGTCGTAAAGCCGTAAAAGCAGCGCGACCAGCGTGGATTTACCGGCGCCCGAGGCCCCGACGATGCCCAGTTTTTCGCCCGGCTTCACATCAAGGCTGAGCCGTTCCACCCCGCCCGATTGCCGCCCATAGGCGAAGCTGACATCGTCAAACCGGATGTGGCCGTGCGCGCGTTCTACCTCTAGCGCGTTGTCGCGATCCGTTAGGGTGTGCGGCGGGGAAAGCGTGTTCATCCCGTCCTCGACCTCGCCCAGATTGGAATAGATCGCCATCAAAACGAAACTGACCCAGCCGGTCATTTGCGCGATGCGGATCGACACGGCACCAGTGGCGGCAATGTCGCCGGTGCTGGCAATGCCCTGGGTCCACAACCAGACGGTGCCGCCGATCAGGATCACCGGCAACGCGCCAGCAACCGTCATCAGTGCCAGCCGGAACCCGGCTGAGATGCGCCCGAAACCGATGGCCTTCTGACGAAACTTCTCCATCGCGTTCAGCGCCGAGCGGTCCTCGAAATCGTGATGGGCGAAAAGCTTGACCGTCTTGATATTGGTGATCGTATCGACAACCTGGCCGGATACAGCCGCCCGCGCGCCTGCCCGGGATTTGGACAGTTTCCGCACGCGGGGCAGGAAAAAGCTGATCGTTGAGAAATAGGCAATCAGCCAGACAAACAGCGCCAGCGCCATGCGCCCGTCGATGGTGATCAGCAGCAGAAGCGAGCCGATGAGGGACGCCAGCGCGAAGGCCACCACGTTCACAAACTCGGTCACTACATTGGTCACGGCGCTGGCGGTCTGCATCTGTTTCTGCGCAATGCGACCGGCGAAATCGTCGTCAAAGAAGGTCACGGATTGGCCGAGTGTGTGGCGGTTCAGCCGTTGCAGCACCAGCACGTTGACGGCGGGCCCGACGACAAGCGTGCTGGCCGCCGATGACGCTGCGAAAGCCAGCGGGCGCAGGATCAAGAAGAAGGCCACCCCGGCCAGAAGAAGCGGCGAATGGGTCTGGATCATTGTGGCGGGATCAGTGGAGCTGGCTGCGTCGATCACAAGGCCAAGGACCAGCGCTGAACCAACCTCGAACATGCCTGCAAGGCCGGAAATCAGTGCCGCGCCGATCAGCACTGGCCACGCGCCCTTGAGGCACCAGTTGAAGAAGGCCAGCAGCCGGTTCGGCGGCGGGCCATCAGCAGGGCGGAAAGCGTCGATCAAGTTGGCAAGGCGGGTCATCATTCGGCGGCATCCTCGGTTCCGATGAACCCGCCCGACTGGCGCGCCCAGAACCCGGCATATAGGCCGTTTTGCGCCAGCAGCTGCTCATGTGTACCATTTTCAACGATGTGACCGTCATCAAGCACCACGATCCGGTCCATATGGGCGATGGTGGACAGCCGGTGTGCAATGGCGATGACGGTCTTGCCCTCCATCACGCCATAAAGCGTGTCCTGGATTGCGGCCTCGACCTCTGAGTCCAGCGCGCTTGTGGCCTCGTCCAGTACCAGAATGGGGGCGTCTTTCAGGATCACGCGGGCGAGCGACACGCGCTGACGCTGACCGCCTGACAGCTTCACACCGCGTTCGCCCACATGAGCGTCATAGCCCTTGCGGCCTTGCGGGTCTTCCAGATCGAGGATGAAGTCATGCGCCTCGGCCCGTTTCGCGGCTTGGATCATCTCCCCTTCGCTGGCGTCGGGGCGACCGTAAAGGATGTTTTCCCGCACCGACCGGTGCAGCAGCGAACTGTCCTGCTGGACCATGCCGATATGGCTGCGAAGGCTGTCCTGCGTGACTTTGGTGATGTCCTGGCCGTCGATTAGAACCTGGCCGCCTTCGGGATCGTAAAACCGCAAGAGCAGTTTAACGAGTGTCGATTTACCCGCGCCGGAGCGACCGATCAGGCCCACCTTCTCGCCCGGTTGAATGGTTAGCGTCACGTCCTGCAAGCCGCCGGAACCGCGCCCGTAATGGTGGCGCAGGGCGTCCAAGCAGACCTCGCCGCGGGTAAGTTCCAGCGGTTTTGCCCCCGGTGCATCGGTCAGCGTGATGGGCTGTGCAATGGTCTCCATCCCCTCGGCCACCACGCCGAGCGAGCGGAAGAAGGTGGAAAGCGCCCACATGATCCAGCCGGTCATGGCATTCAATCGCAGGGTCAACGCCGTGGCAGCCGCAACGATGCCCACCGATGCGGTGCCCTGGATCCACAGCCACACGGCCCAGCCCACCACGGCCACCACGAGGAAGCCGTTCAGGGCCGTCAACATGACGTCCATCATCGTGTAGATGCGCATCTCGGCGGCGAAGGTGCGGCGGGTGTGCTCGATGGCTTCGCGCGCGTAGTCGATTTCACTGTCGTGATGGGCAAACAGCTTGACCGAATGGATATTGGTGTAGCTGTCGACGACACGCCCCGTGGTCATGGACCGCGCATCGGAGCTGGCCTTGGAGGCAGGCCCCACGCGCGCCATCGTCCAGCGCACAAGCATTGCATAAAGCACGAACCAGACCAGCAGTGGAATGACCAGCCTCAGATCGGCATCGGCCAGCAGAATGGCCGCGCCAACCAAATAGGCCAGCGAGAAGGTGATCGCGTCGAAGACCTGAAACACTGCGTCGCCTGCGGCCGGGGGGGCCTGCATGATCCGGTTGGCGATACGACCTGCGAAATCATTCTCGAACCAGCCAACGGATTGGCGCAGCACATGGCGATGCGCCCGCCAGCGGATCAGCGTGCCGAAATTGACCAGAATGCCGTTGTTCAGCAGCGCCACGTCCAGCCCTTGCAAGATGGGGCGCAGGAACAGGATGAACAGAGCCACGGCCAGCAATTCCCAGCCATTGTTCGCGATGAACTGAGCGGGGTCCGCCCCGGTCAGAAGGTCCACGAGACGGCCCATATAAGAGATCAGCCAGATCTCCATGATCGCGACCACGACCGACATGATCGCGGTGATCAGAAACAGGCGTTTGAAGGGCTGCGAATAGTCCCACAGGAACGGCCACAGCTTTCGCGGCGGGCTGTCCTGTTCGGGATAGTCCGTATAGGGATCAACCAGATTTTCGAAGAAACGAAACATCAAAACGTCGCTGGAAATGGTCCTGTTGCGGGCAGATATAGCCCGACCGTTACAGGAAGACCATGACAGCAGAGGCGGCAAGGGCTGCGCCCATGCACAGTCTGAACACCGTCCACGCACGGGGGGT
This sequence comes from Nioella aestuarii, assembly GCF_050896395.1. Taxonomy (NCBI): domain Bacteria; kingdom Pseudomonadati; phylum Pseudomonadota; class Alphaproteobacteria; order Rhodobacterales; family Paracoccaceae; genus Nioella; species Nioella aestuarii. Next base: position 37,149 of record NZ_JBPBBA010000020.1, read on the forward strand.
GGTCAGCAACAACGCAAGCAGTGAGCCTGCGAAGCTCCAGAACAGGCAGACAAAGAGGTTGATGCCGGAGAATGCCATCGCCAGGCGTTGCGCTTCGCCCAAGGGGCTGAGCCCGATGCCATAGCCTGCGGCGGCTGCCAGGGCCACGGCCCAGATCTTGGGGTTCACCCATTGAAACAGTACGGCTTGCCAGAAGGTGAAAGGACGTTCCCCCGCCTTGCCGCCAGACAGATCGCCCGCGCGGATCAGGGCATAGGCCATCCACAGAATCCAGCCCGCCGCGATGATCTTTAGCACCAGCGTCAGCGCCGGTTGCGCCAGCAAAAGCGCGCCGATGCCAAGCCCCATCAACGCCGCGATGACACCCACGCCCACGGCCACGCCAAACACATGCGGCAGGGTCGCGCGAAAGCCGAAACGCGCGCCGGAGGCGGTCAGCAGGATAACGTTCGGTCCGGGCGAGAACAGCCCGGCGAAAACGAAGGCGTAGAGCGGGTCCAAGGGCTTGGTCCTGATTGCGGTCGGCAGACAGGACGGCAGCGCGACGGTGCTGTCAAGGCAGTAGATCTGCGCGGGTAAGGGTGAAACCCGAGGCGATCCAGCGCGCTTCTATTTCCCTTAGCCGATCGCCCAAAGCCGGGCCTTGCAGCCCGATGGCCATCAGGTCGGCGGCAGTCACAGGCAGTTGCAACCCGTCGGCGGCCTGCGCGGCCCCCAGTTCCGATTGCGCCAGCGGGATTTCCAGCAGCGCCACGCGCAACAACAGGACATCGCGGGCGGTGTCGAACCCTTCACGGTAGCCCAACTCGCCCGCGCCCATCATCGACCCGACCGCGTCGCGCAGCAGCTGCACTCGGCGGGCGTCGGATTTGGACAGGCGCAGAGCGTCGCCGGGGTTGTCCCCACCTAGTGCGGCCAGACGGCGGCAATGATCGGGCGCAATGCCCAGATCAGTCTCGGCATGAACAAGGACCGGCAGCGCCCTGGCATCGGCCCCGGGCAGCGCGTGACGCAGGATGCCCGCCAGCGCCATGGCAGCGACAGAAGGCGCGGGATCGGCGGCGCGCAACAGTTTGCGCATCTCATGCCCGATCCTTTCGCGTGACAGATGGTCGATGCCGTCCGCCATCTCTGCACAAGCGGCAAGACCATCGGCATCGAGTCCCCCAGCCTGATCACCGTAGTGGGCGTGAAAACGAAAGAAGCGAAGGATGCGCAGGTAGTCTTCCCGAATACGGTCATGCGGGTCGCCGATGAATCGCAACCGCCGCGCCCGCAAGTCCGCCACCCCCGTGCCAAGCGGGTCTATCACCCTCCCGCCCGCATCGGCATAAAGCGCGTTCATGGTGAAGTCGCGCCGCATGGCGTCTTCTTCCACACGATCGGCAAAAGCGATTACTGCGCGACGGCCATCGGTTTCCACATCACGGCGAAAGGTCGTGACCTCATGCGGCAGGCCATCGGCGATCACGGTCACGGTGCCGTGGTCTATTCCGGTCGGAACCGCTTTTAACCCGGCCGCCTCCGCAATCTGCATCACCCGTTCGGGGCGCGCATCGGTGGAGATGTCGATATCATCCGTTGGCAGGCCAAGCAGACCGTTCCTGACGCAACCACCGACGAAGAGCGCATGAAACCCCTCGGCCTCCAGCGCTTTGCACAGCACCTGCGTGCCTTGGTGATGCAGCCAGTCGGTGTCGAGGATCATGACGCCACCCGATCCGCCAATCCCTTTAGCATCCGCGCGGTTGCGCCCCAGATGTAGTAAGGGCCATAGGGGGCCACGTAGTAAGATCGCCAGACCCCGCGCCAGCGGCGGCGTTCGATGCGGTAGCTGGCGGGGTTCACCAGGAACGTCAGGGGCACAGAAAAGACCTCCGCCACCTCGCCCGCCTCTGGCACCGGGGTAAACGGGGCGCGAATGCGGCCCACGAAGGGGGTGACGCTGTAGCTTGTCACGGTTTCATGCGGGGGCAGTTGACCGAGGATCTCGACATTCTCTGGCAGCAAGCCGATTTCTTCGTGGCTTTCGCGCAGAGCCGCGGCGGCGGCATCGGCGTCGGTGTCGTCAATGCGCCCGCCTGGGAAAGCAACCTGCCCCGGATGGTGCTTGAGCCGCGCGGAGCGCTTGGTCAGGATCACCCGCGCGCCGTCCTCTGCCTCGATGATCGGCATAAGCACAGCGGCGGGTTTCAGCTTGCGCCCCTCCGGCAGCACAATGCCCGGGTTCAGGTCATAGTCCGACGAGGCCGGGGCAGCCCCGGCCAACGCGCGGCTTATGCGGCCCAGGTCAGATATCGGAGCCATCCGGGTTCTTCACAGCCTGAAATCCCAGCGTCAGCGGGTCCAGATCGTAATGCGCGCCGCAGAACTGGCAATCGGCGGTCACGCGGCCATCGTCCTTGGTCATATGGGCGATGTCCTTGGCCGAGTAGATCGACAGGCTTTCGCGCACGCGGGTTTCCGAACAGGTGCAGCCGAATGAGACCGGGGTGGCGTCGAACACCCGTGGTGCTTCTTCGTGGAACAGGCGCAATAGCAGATCGGTGGGGGACACCGATGGGCCCACAAGCTCCAGCTCTTCGACGGTATCGAGCAAAATGTTCGCCCGGTTCCAGTTTTCGCTGTCGTCATCGTCCAGCAAATCGGTGGCGGCCAACAGCCCTCCCTCGCCAGAGCCGCCTTCGCCGGTTGCATGGGGGCTGGCCTTGGGCATGTGTTGAAGCATCACGCCACCAGCACGCCAGCCGCTTTGGCCGCCGGGTTCCGTGCTGTGGCCATAGGACAGCGAAAAGCGCGTCGGCAGCTGTTCGGACTGGGCGAAATAGGCCTCGGCGCAGGCAGCCAAGGAGCCGCCCGCAATCGGCGTGATGCCCTGATAGGGAGTGTTGCCCTCGCCTTGGTCGATAAGGATCGCAAAATAGCCTTTACCGATCTGCGCAAACGGGTCGGCGCCTTCGACATATCGTTCCTGATCATAGCTGGCATAGGCACGGATCTGCGCCTTGTCGCCTTCCTTTGCGGGGGCATAGATGTCGGTCGCCAAAATCCGCAACGGGCCGTCGCCGCGCACCTGCAGGGACAGTTTCCAGCGCAGTTTGATGGTTTGGCCGATCAGCGCCGTCAGCAACGCCATCTCGGCCAGCATCGCTTCGATCCCGCGCGGGTAGTTATGTTGGGACAGGATTTGGTCCATCGTGCCGTCAAGTCTTGCGACACGGCCGCGGATGTCGCAACGGTCGAGCTGAAACGGCAGGACGGTGTCGTCCCATGCGATTTTGGTGCTGAGGGTCATTGTCTTTCCTTCCGCCACGTGGGCTGGCATACCGCGCCCATATATGTGGAACAACCGCCTTGCCAACCCATAAGCCGCCATTGGCTTGCCCGGAGAGCCTTCATGAACCGACGTTTTGGCCAGCTACCGGACCCCGCCCGCCGCTATATTCCCCGGCGTGGGGTCTATGCAGTGATCCTGTCGGGTGACGGAATTCTGGCGACATTTCAGGAAAAACCACTGGCGGAATTGCAACTGCCCGGCGGCGGCATCGACCCCGGCGAATCGCCCCTAGCGGCGCTGCATCGAGAGGTGTTCGAGGAAACCGGCTATCGCATTCATTCCCCCCGAAGGTTGGGGATGTTCCACCGCTATACCTACATGCCCGACTATGACATCTGGGCGCAAAAGCTGTGCACGATCTACGTGGCGCATCTGGGCCCGCGCCTGGCAGAACCGACCGAGCCCCATCACACCGCGGTGTTCCTTCCCTGGGATGAAGCGGAAACGATGTTGGGCGTCGATGGCGACCGGTATTTCGTATCGCAATTGCGTGCTGTGCTTAGGGCGTGAATGTCAGGCAAATCGCGGACACGTCATCGTCAAAATCATCGCGATTCGAATAGGCGTGTAGGTCTTCGGCCAGTTTGGGCAGCATTTCCTGGGGCGTGGTCGAGCCGTTGCGGATCAGAAGTTCTGCGAGCCCATCTTCCCCCAAATAGCCGCCACAGGGGCTGGAACACTCGGTAAACCCGTCGGAATGCAGCAGCAGCCTGTCACCGGGGGCCAGCTGAAACTCCACCGTTTCGAACCGCGCGCCGGGCAGCAGGCCAATTGGCATTCCGCCTTCGCCAACCCATTCGACCGTTCCATCCGATCCCAGAATCGCGGGGTGCGGATGGCCTGCCTGCACCATGCGCGTTTTGCCGGTCTCAAGGTCCACATCAGCAAGGCAGATCGTGAAATAGAGGTCCGTTTCCACCTCTTCGAACATCATTTGGTTCAGTTTGTGGGCAACCTCATCAGGCGGCAGGGCGATCCAATTGCCGCCCTTTGCCTGCACCAGCGCCACGTTTTGTTCCGGCGCGGCGGTGCCAAGCAGTCCCGCCATGCGCGCGGCCAGCAGCGCCGACGTGACGCCATGGCCCGACACATCGAGCGAAAACAGCCCCAGGCGATTGCCGGGTATGGGAAAGAACCCGACCAGATCGCCGCCCACATGACCACTGGATTTCAGCAACAGCGCGACAGATCCGTTCTGAACGGGTCGAAAAGTTTCCCGCACCAGCGATTCCTGTAGCCTCTTGGCCTCCAGCAAATCGCGGTCGAGGGCGTCGTAGAGTGTGCGAAGTTCAGCAAGCGTTGTGCGAATCTTGCGGTTCTGGCTGACCAGTTCCGCCTGCATCGAAACGATCCGTTCGCCGGCCCTGATTCGGGCGCGCAGTTCATTCGGATTGACCGGTTTTGTCACGAAATCATCGGCCCCCGCCTCCAGCCCGAGTACGATTTCGGACTTTTCGGATTTCGATGTCAGCAAAATGACATAGCCATAACTTTCGCGGTCGAGCTGTCGAAAGGCGCGGCAGAAATCCGGCCCGGACATGCCGGGCATCATCCAGTCAGTAAGGATGATGGGGATGTCCTGTTGCGAAAGGATGTCGAGCGCGTGTTCCGGCGTTTCGCACACCGTCACCTCATGCCCCCATTTGCGCAGCAAAGTCGCCAGCAATCGGCGCTGTGCCGGGCTGTTTTCCAGCACCAGAACATGGGACAGCCCCACCATCCCCGACACCTGCCCGTTTTGGCCAGCCATTACTGTTGCATCATCGGGCACCTGCCATCCCTCTTCGTGAAACCGTCCCTTCGTGGCAGCAACGAGTTAAGGCGAAGTGAAGCCTAAAATGCTTTCTATCCAGGCCGGTTTCCTAATCTCTCGTTAACGACCTGGCGCTACCTTCCCCTCGGGGCGCTATGAACCGGAGGCAGAGGTGATTGACCGAGAGAGAGTGAAAGAACTCCAAAGAGAAATCGGAGAAGAAGACTTTGCCGAGGTTGCGGCGATGTTTCTGGATGAAATGGCCGAAGCCCTGGCCGGGTTGTGCAACGCGACCGGCCATGCCGGTTCCGATGCGTTTCACGGGCTGCGGGGCAGCGCGCTGAACCTCGGATTCGCCGATTTCGCCGCCGCCTGCGCAGAGGCTGAGAAACTGGCCTCGGAAGGGCAGGCTGTGGATACGGATCACCTGAACTGGCTGTACAGAGAGTCGGTCAAGGCGTTTGGCACGGACCTTCCAGCAGCAGCAGCCTAGATCAGGAATTCTGACAGAACCTCGTCATCGGTGATGTCGCGATAGGCAAAACCCCGATCCTCCATCCGCGCGAAAAGCCCGTCGAAATCCGTGGCATCACGGGTTTCGATTCCGATAAGCACAGAGCCGAAATTCCGGGCGGATTTCTTGAGATATTCGAACCGCGCAATGTCGTCGCCCGGGCCAAGCAGCCCGAGGAAATCCTTAAGCGCGCCGGGTCGCTGCGGCATTCGCAGGATGAAGTATTTCTTTATGCCCCGGAACCGCATCGCGCGTTCCTTGACTTCTGGAAGGCGCTCGAAATCGAAATTGCCGCCAGAGGTGACGCAAACAACCGTCTGCCCGCGCAAAGCTGCGCCCAGGTCTTTCAATGCGTCGATGGCCAGCGCGCCCGCCGGTTCCAGCACGATCCCTTCGACGTTCAGCATCTCGGAAATCGTCACGCAGATGCGGTTTTCGGGCGCTGCCAGCACATCGCCCGGATCGGTCGTGGACAGAACCGCAAAAGGCGCTTCCCCGATCCGCGCCACGGCGGCCCCGTCGACGAAATTGTTGACCGAGGGCAGCGTCACCGGCTCGCCTGCCTTCAACGCCGCCGCAAGGCTGGCGCCGCCAAGCGGTTCCACCAGCTTGACCCGCGTTCCCGCCCGCACCGCTTGAAGATAAGACAAAACACCAGACGACAGACCGCCGCCGCCCACGGGCAGAATCAACCGATCGGGCGTGCCACCCAATTGTTCCAGCAATTCCACCGCGACCGAGGCTTGCCCTTCCATCACATCGGGATCGTCGAAGGGCGACAGGAACACACCACCGGTTTCAGCGCAGAAGTCCTGCGCAGCGGCCAGCGTTTCATCGAAATAGTCGCCGACCAGCTTGATCTCGACCGAGTCCCCGCCAAAGGCGCGGGTCTTGTCGATCTTTTGGCGGGGCGTGGTGACGGGCATGAAGATTTCGCCCCGCACCCCGAAATGACGGCAGACGAAGGCCACCCCCTGCGCGTGGTTGCCGGCGCTGGCACAGACAAACAGCGTGCGGTCCGGATCTTCTGCCAGCCGCTTTGTCATGGCGTTGAAGGCACCCCGGATCTTGTAGCTGCGCACCGGTGACAGATCCTCGCGCTTCAGCCAGATATCGGCGCCGTAGCGGTCCGACAGAAAGGCATTGCGCAGCAAGGGGGTGGCCGGGAACAGGTCCCGCATCGCGGCGGTGGCCGCGCGGGCCCTGTCGGCAAAATCACTCATGGCTTGGGCCTTTTCAGGTCAGTTCAAAGTGCGGCGTTCAACCTGCGTCCCGTAGAGCGTGGTTAGCAAGGACAGGTTCAGCAGCACCTGGATCCAGTAAAGGAACGCCATCGGAATGATCCCAAGGGCGCTTTGACCGAAGATCACCGCGACCAGCTGGTTCGCAAGTGTCATGGCCAGCGCAATGAAGAACAGCGGCACCAGAAGATGACTGGCGACGGGTTTGCTGGCCTCCCAGCTTTCGCCGAACGTCATCTTCTCACCAAGTGCGGCGGCAGGCAGGATCAGGCCGACGCGGGTGATCAGCCAGGTCAGACCAAGGGTGAAGCCTGTCAGCAAAACGAATGCGATGGCTGTGGACTGGAAGATGCTTAACAAAATACCGATCACGATCATGGCTGCGATGCTGACCGCGACAGCGAAAAGCCCGATCAGGAAGGCGCGTCCCAGATAGGACAAGATGTAGGGTCCGTGCCAGTTCGGCACCACGCCGCGCCCGTATTCTTCCAGCAGCACGAAGCGGTGCCAGCCGACGGCGGCCCAGCAATAGGTGATGACGCTGACAACAACGCCAGCCAGAACGGTCAGGAAGATCACGCCGGGGTTCACATCGGGCAGTTGCGACGGGTCAACCGTGGGATCAGTGAAAGCTGTGTAGGAAAAGCCCCAGCTCATGAACAGCGCCAGCAAGATGGCCGCTGGCAGGAAGGTCGGCACCAGCGTCAGACGCGCCGCTTGCCCGAGATTTCCAAAAACCTGCGCCACAACATGCCGCAGCATCCGATACCCATAGTCCATACGCTCACACTCCGCTTGTCTTGCTTCCCCCTTGAAAACCCGGTATCGCCGCCCCGGTCAATCGAATTCCCGGAGATACCCCATGTCTGCGCCAAAGAAAGTCGTTCTCGCCTATTCCGGCGGTCTCGATACCTCGATCATCCTCAAGTGGTTGCAGACGGAGTATGGCTGCGAAGTGGTGACTTTCACCGCCGATCTGGGCCAGGGCGAAGAACTGGAACCGGCGCGCGAAAAGGCGATCATGCTGGGGATCAAGCCGGAGAACATTTATATCGAGGATGTGCGCGAGGAGTTTGTGCGTGACTTCGTGAACCCGATGTTCCGCGCCAATGCGCAGTACGAGGGGCTGTATCTGCTCGGCACCTCCATCGCGCGGCCGCTGATCTCCAAGCGCCTGATCGAGATCGCCGAGGAAACCGGTGCCGATGCCGTCGCCCATGGCGCGACCGGCAAGGGCAATGACCAGGTGCGGTTCGAGCTGTCGGCCTATGCGCTGAACCCCGATATCAAGGTGATCGCGCCGTGGCGGGAATGGGACCTGACCAGCCGCACGAAGCTTCTGGATTTCGCCGAGAAGAACCAGATCCCGATTGCCAGGGACAAGCGCGGCGAAGCGCCCTTCAGCGTCGATGCGAACCTTCTGCACACCTCGTCTGAGGGCAAGGTTCTGGAAGACCCGGCCGTTGACGCGCCTGACTATGTCTACCAGCGCACCGTGCATCCCGAAGATGCCCCGAACGAGCCCGAATATGTGGAGATCGGGTTCGAGAACGGCGATGCCGTCTCGATCAATGGCCAGGCGGTCAGCCCCGCCGAGATGCTGACCAAGCTGAACGAGCTGGGTGGCAAACATGGCTGTGGCCGTCTCGATCTGGTCGAAGGCCGCTTCGTCGGCATGAAGTCGCGCGGCATCTACGAAACCCCTGGCGGCACCCTGCTGCTGGAAGCACACCGCGCAATCGAGTCCATCACCATGGATCGCGGCACGATGCACCTGAAGGACCAGCTGATGCCGCAATATGCAGAGCTGATCTATAACGGCTTCTGGTATAGCCCCGAGCGCGAGATGTTGCAGGCGGCTATCGACAAATCGCAGGAGCACGTGACCGGCACCGTGCGGTTGAAGCTCTACAAGGGCCTCGCGCGTTGCGTGGGCCGCTGGTCGGATCATTCGCTCTATTCCGAAGAGCATGTGACCTTCGAGGACGATGCTGGTGCCTACGATCAGAAGGACGCGCAGGGCTTCATCAAGCTCAATGCCCTTCGCCTGCGCCTGATCGCGATGCGGAACCGGCGGCTGAACGGCTGAACCTCCAGCCACGTCAGCATTGCCAGATTGTGAAGACCCGCCCATCCCTTTGGGCGGGTTTTTCAATTGGGGACTGACATGGCACTGGAAGAGATCGCGGACCGCATCAACGCAGGTTTGGCGGACAAGCCTTTCGAGGGATCGCTCAAGTTCGATTGCGGCGATGATGGCGTGATCGTGCTGGCCGATGGCGGGGCCACGACCGAGGATCGGGACGCGAACTGCACCCTGTCGCTCAGCCAGGAAAATCTGGTGAAACTGCTGTCGGGTAAGCTCAACCCGATGACGGGACTGATGATGGGCAAGCTCAAGGTCAGTGGCAACCCTGCGGTGGCGATGAAGCTGAGCCAGTTGTTGAAGGGGTGAACTACGGCTTTGACCGGGCGCGGGGAAGTGGTTTCGAAACCGCTTTTTACGGCCCTTCCAAGGGCCGTCTTCCTACCCGATCCTGACCGCGGAAAGCTCCTCGTAAAACGGCATCGCTTCGTCCATCAGGGCGGCGGCGTCGCCGTCCAGCTTTGGCAACGGACCTTCTGCGCCTGCAAAACCGGTGCTGTTCCACACTGCGCCATACCAATGCTGGGCCCAGGCACCGTCATCCTTGTGGCCGCCCTCGGGCCAGCTCAGCATTTCGGGGTCAAAGTCTAACCCTATGGCATCACAGAGCTTTTCCAGCATCGCGCGGGGGTTGTCGCGGATATCGTGGCTGTCGATCACAATCGGGTTTCCGTCGAATGCCAGCACCTCTCGATACAGTTCAGCCTGCTGGCGGAATCCGATATCGTCCAGACTTGGGTTTTCTCGCTTGGCGGCGTAGCTGGCGATCACCCGCGCCGGGTGGCGGATCAAGAAGACATTGACCACCCCTCGCATCCACAGACGCGGGACGCCAGAGATCATGTGTTGGGTCATATGCTTCTGATACCAATGGGTTTTCCCATCCGGGTTGGGACCAGACAGGGCATCGGCAACGATCTGGGGGTCATGCGGCTGGGCGGCGAGGATCTGCGGCTTCATAGGATGATCCAGCCCCGTTTTCGCCAGGTAAGAGGCATAGAACGGTTCATCCACCACGGCGCAATCGGCGCGGTTTCCAAAGGCATACATCATCGCCGTCGACAGGTTGCGCGGCCCGGACCACATCGCGATTTTCATGGATCACCCCTCGTACACCGGGCGTACACCCCCCGTGCTCCCCCCGTACAGACGGAAGAGCGATTTCGCAAGCGGGCCGGCGGCGGTGTAACAGAGGCTCAAGCCAGCGTGAGCTCACGCGCTCTTGCGTTGTATTTCATCGGCTCTGACGGGATGCATGGATCAGATAGGAGACCCACGCCATGCCCCGCATCCGCATTGCAGAACACCTGAAGATCCCCGCCCTTGCCCTTTTTATTGGCCTTGGCCTTTTGGCAAGCCACAGCCGTGCACATGCGGAAGAGATACGTACTGCCGTCCTCGCGGGTGGCTGTTTCTGGTGCGTTGAGGCTGATCTGGAAAGCGTCGATGGCGTGATTGAGGCGGTGTCTGGCTTTGCCGGCGGCACGTTGGACAACCCCAGCTATCGAGAGGTGACGCGTGGCGACACCGGGCATTACGAGGTGGTGGAAATCACTTATGATGCCGAGCGGTTGCCTTATCAGGAGCTTATCCACCTGTTTCTGCGATCTATCGACGTGACCGATGATGGCGGGCAGTTCTGCGACCGGGGACATAGCTATCGCACCGCGATCTTCGCGGGCAGCGATGAGGAACGTGCGATTGCCGAGGCCGAGATTGCAGGGGCCGAGGCGCAGCTTGGACAGGCGGTCGTTACCCCGGTTCTGGACGCCGCGCCGTTCTGGCCGGCCGAAGACTATCACCAGAATTACTACCGAAGCGAAGATCTGATCCTGACCCGCTTTGGTCCGCGCCGGAAATCGGTGGCCTATGGGCTGTATCGCGAAGCCTGCGGGCGCGATGCACGCGTCTCGGCGCTATGGGGAGATGACGCGCCTTTTGCGGGCGATCACTAAGCCTGAGCCAAGACCAGAGACGGTTCGCAATTTGACCCGCTGGGCGGCGGTGGCTGCCCAGATGCATTCACGGCCGTGTGGCGCAAAGACGTTAGCGCGCCACGGCCTTGACGCTGTTCTGCCAGTCGGGGTGCATCCACGGTTCCAGGTTAGAGCGGGGCAACATGCCTTTGCCGAGGATATGATCCGACGCCTTTTCACCCGTCATGATCGATGGACCATTGAGGTTGCCATTGGTGATGCGAGGAAAGATCGAGCTGTCGGCGACGCGCAGGCCCTCGACGCCGATGACACGGCACTCTGGATCAACGACTGACATAGGATCGTCCGCTGCGCCCATCTTGCAGGTGCCGCAGGGGTGGTAGGCGCTTTCAGCTTCGTCGCGGATGAACTCGTCAAGCTCCTCATCGGTTTGCACGTGGCTACCCGGCTGAATCTCCTTACCGCGATACTCATCGAAGGCGGGCTGGGCAAAGATCTCTCGCGTCAGGCGGATGCAACGGCGGAAATCGGACCAGTCTTCAGGGTCGGACATGTAGTTGAAGAAGATATTCGGGGCGACGTTCGGGTCGTTCGATGCCAGCGTGATCGCGCCGCGCGATTTTGACCGCATCGGGCCGACATGGGCCTGGAAGCCGTGGCCCTCGGACGGCGCTGTCCCATCGTAGCGCACCGCCATGGGAAGGAAGTGATACTGGATATCGGGATAGTCCACGCCCGGGCGCGAGCGTAGGAAGGCCGCGCTTTCGAACTGGTTGGAGGCCCCGAGACCTGTATGTGTGGCCAGCCACTGGGTGCCGATGATACCCTTGCTGATCAGGTTCCAGTATTTGTAGAGCGTGATGGGCTGGGTGCAGGCCTGCTGGATGTAAAGCTCCAGGTGATCTTGCAGGTTTTGGCCCACTCCGGGGCGATCGGCGATCACCTCGATCCCGTGGTCTGCCAGATGCGCGGCGGGGCCGATGCCCGACAGCATCAGGATTTTGGGTGAGTTGATGGCCGAGGCCGCGACGATGACCTCTCGGTTGGCCTTTACCACCTCAATATTTCCGTTCCGGTCGATCTCGACGCCGGTGGCGCGGCCCTCTTCGATGATCACCCGGCGCACATAGCAACGCATCAGGTTGCAGTTGGGCCGTTTGAGCGCCGGTTTCAGATAGGCATTGGCCGCCGACCAGCGCTGGCCCTGCCAGACGGTCTGTTCCATCGGGCCGAAGCCTTCCTGCTTCTCGCCGTTATAGTCGTCGGTCAGTTCAAAACCCGCCTGCCGCCCGGCCTCGACAAAGGCCTGAAACAGCGGGTTGGTGCGGGGGCCGCGTGTGACGTGAAGGGGGCCGTTGTTCCCACGCCAGGTTGGATCGCCACCATGGCCGCCATCGTGCCAGTTCTCCATCCGCATGAAATAGGGCAGCACGTCGGCATAGGACCAGCCTGCCGCGCCGCTGTCGTTCCAGTGGTCATAGTCGCGCGCATGGCCGCGCACATAGACCATGCCGTTGATCGATGAGGAGCCGCCGATGACCTTGCCACGCGGACAGACGAGGCTGCGGTTGTTCAGATGTGGTTCTGGTTGCGTTTTGAAGCCCCAGTCATACATCGCCATGTTCATCGGGTAGGACAGGGCAGCGGGCATCTGGATGAACGGGCCCTTGTCGGAGCCGCCATATTCCAGCACCAGGACGCTGTGCTTTCCATCCTCTGACAAGCGATAGGCCATTGCCGACCCGGCGGACCCGGATCCGATAATGACGAAATCGGCTTGTCTGACGGTTGGCATGGTGCGGCCCCCTTGGCTTTTGGCACTGAACTGAGTGAAGACGGGAAATGACGCCCCTTGCGCATGAAAATGCCCCCAAAGCGGGAATTTTCCGGGAAAGAATGCGACTGGTTTTCCTTATTTCGCGACGATGGCCCTTGGACTTAGCCAGGATTGTCGGTGTGCCGGGCCGCAAGGATCAGGATCAGCGAGCCGACAAGGGCCGATGTTAGCGAAGCCAGAAGGATGGCCAGCTTGACCGATGCCAGCTGCTCGCCCGTGAAAGCCGCGCTGCCAATGAAAATCGACATGGTGAAGCCGACGCCCGCAAGGCTGCCCGCACCCAGAAGCTGCATCCAGCTAATCTCGGATGACATCTGCGCAAAGCCAAGACGGACGGCGAGGAAGACCAGCACAAAGATGCCCAGCGGTTTGCCGAGAACCAGCCCGGCCATAACGCCCAACGCCTCCGGCTCCCACAGGGAAAACTGCGCGCCGACGATCAGGATGCCAGTGTTGAAGAACGCAAAGAGCGGCAGGATCAGAAAGTTCGACCAATGCTCCAGCGCGTTTTGCAGGTGGAAGCCGGGTTCGCGCAGCCGGTCCACGGCGTGCTGAAGCCGGGATAGGGTGCCATGGCCGACGGGGGTGTCAGGGTCGCGCAGTTCCGCGTCAAAAATCGCGGCGGTTTGGGCGGCGACGCCCCTGATATTGGCAGACCGGCGCGACGGGATGGCAGCGGCGGTCAGCACCCCCGCAAGGGTCGCGTGCAGGCCGCTTTCGTGAACGTAGAACCACAGGGCCGCGCCGAGGATCAGGTACGGCGTGCGGGAATAGATTCGGCCCCGATTGAGCCCTATCATTACCGCGAAAATCACCACGGCGATGGCGAATTCCCGCATGTGGAAGCCGTTGCCGTAGAACACCGCTATGACAAGGATCGCGCCGAGGTCATCTGCGATGGCAAGGGCCGATACAAAGACTTTGAGCGAGGTGGGCACGCGGTCTCCCAAGAGGGCGAGGATGCCAAGGGTGAAGGCAATATCGGTCGCCATCGGCACGCCCCAGCCATGGGCAGTGGGCTGCCCCCAGTTGATTGCCGCATAGATCATGGCGGGCGCGACCATGCCGCCAATGGCCCCGATAATCGGCAACGCGGCGCGGGCGGGATCGGAGAGTTCGCCGTTCACGATCTCTCGTTTGATCTCGATCCCCACCAGCAGGAAAAACAGCGCCATCAGCGCGTCATTCACCCACATCTCCAACGGAAGGGAAAAGATGGTCTCACCAAAGGACAGGGCAATCGGCAATTCGCGCAGATGTTCATACGCGTCGTGCAGGCCCAGATTGACGGTGATCAGCGCCAACAACGTGGCGAGGATCAGCACCAAACCGGCAGAGGCGGCCCAGTGAAAGAACTCCAGGCTGGCAATGCGGATCTGCACGCCAATTGGCTTTTGCACCTCTTCCGTCAAAGAGGTTTCGTCCCAGGCCCCGTCATAAAGCCTGCCGTCGATGAACAGAGCGGGCGTGTCGCGGACACCAGCGCGATGAGCGACGATACGATCTTCGGCCAATCTTGCATCGGTCGCCTCGGACCACATGTCGGCTTTCAGGCGGTCCAGATCGAGGCCCAGCACCTCGCCAATTGAGAGAATCAGCGCCTCGGTATAGCGGGGCGGACGAGAAAAGAGGGCGCGGTGCATATCCTCATACGCACCCTGATGGGCGGCGGCGATGGCCCCGCGCGCGGCGATCTCGGACCCGGTATGCTCGGCCCCGCCGGGCAGGAACCGCACCGCCATCGACACGTTCTGCGGGCCGAAGCGACCGGCAGAGCGTTGCATTACATCGCGGATGCGGCGTGTGTGCTTGCAGGAAAAATCCAGATACCAGACCAGCCGCGCCCTGCCGCCGCCCTCTGTTAAAAGAATATCACGGGACGGGTGTAGGTCGGGTGTCAGGGATTCGGTCATCGGGTGGCCCGGCTCGAAATTTCTAATCTTGAATGTTTCATAATATGAAGTAAATTGGCGTGCAACATGAAAGGCACCCGATGTCCTCTGAAGATTTCATTCCCACCCCCGGCCCGCTGATGGACCTTGGTCCGCGCACCCGCGCGATCCTGGGGGTGCACATGCTGTTTCGAAAGATCGAAGAGCAGCTGGAAGCGTTGAGCACCGAGCCCGCCCTGACCAAGCCGGAACGGCATCTGCTGGTGGTTCTGTCGCAGCCTACGCGGATGGGGGCGCTGGCGCAGGAATTGCAGACCGTACCGTCCTCGATCACCGCGATAGCAGATTCGCTGGAGGCGAAGGGGCTGATCGGGCGCCAGCGCGACCCCGACGACCGGCGAGCTTGGCGGTTGTTTCTGACCGAAGACGGACAGCGCCTGCGCCATTGGATGGCCGACCGTGCCGCCGCGATTTTCACCGAGGCCACGGGCCTTCCCGACGATGACATAGACACGCTGGCCCGCCTGTTGGCCGAGGTCAGCGAAGCCCCATACCGCAGCATTGATTGCGCAGGAGAGATTTGATGAAAGCCCTAGTTCTTGCCGCCCTGATGGCCGTTATGGCCAGCCCCGCCGCCATGGCTCAGGATACTGCCGCCGAGGTTATTCGCCCCGTTCGGCTGATGACGGTGACCAGCAACTCCGACGGGGTGACGCGCCAGTTTTTCGGGCAGGTCGTCGCAGCACAGACGGTGGATCTGGCGTTTCAGGTCGGTGGGCGCATCGTGGAGTTCCCGGTTCTGGACGGGCAGGAGATCACGGAAGGATCGTTGATCGCGCAGCTGGATCTGGAGACGTTCGAACTGCAGCTCGATCAGGCGCGGGTTCAGATGGAACAGGCGGAACGGACACTGACGCGGCTGACGCAGTTGCAGGGCAGCTCGGTGTCTCAGGTCAGCGTCGATGACGCCGAAACGCAGGTGGCACTGGCGCGCATCGCGGTTCAGAACGCCGAATACGCGCTGGAACATGCGACTCTGGTCGCGCCCTTCGATGCATTGGTGGCATCCCGCAATGTCGCCAATTTCACCACCATCGGCGCCGGCAGCCCGGTTGTGCGCCTGCATGACATGTCAGAGCTTCGGATCGAAATCGACGTGCCGGAGGTGCTGTTCCAGCAGGCCGGTCAGAACCCGAACGTGGAGCTGTGGGCGCAGTTCCCGGTCAGCGGTGAAACACACCCTTTGACGATCCGCGAATTCGTTGCCGAAGCTTCGGCCGTGGGGCAGACCTTTCGCCTGACGCTGGCGATGCCCCGGCCCGAGAATACGTCGATCCTGCCGGGGTCATCTGCCACGGTCTTTGCCCGGTTGGTGCCCGATCATCCGGCTCTGGTCATCCCGGCATCTGCCATTCACACCGGCAATGACGGTTCGGTCGGTGTGCTGCGGTTCGTGGAGGGGCAAGACGGGCTTGGAAACGTTGAACTGGTCGCGATCGAGATCGAACCGGCGCGCGATGGCGGCTTTGTCGTGCTGTCGGGGATAACGGATGGCGACGAGATCGTGACAACCGGGGTGAATGCCTTGGAAGACGGCCTGACCGTTCGCCGTTTCACCGGCTTCGGCAACTGAGGGTCCGGGCCATGAACATCGCGCGCGCGTCCATCGACAAGCCGATCCTGACATGGATCGTGATCCTGATCAGCCTGTTTGGCGGCATCTGGGGCTTCGCCACGCTGGGGCGGCTGGAAGACCCGGCCTTCACCATCAAGACCGCTGTTGTTGTCACCCAGTATCCCGGCGCTTCGGCGGAGCAGGTGATGACCGAAGTGACCGAGCCCCTCGAGGCCGCCATTCAGCGGATGGGAGAGGTCGACCGGATCACTTCGATCAATCGGCCCGGCCTGTCGCGGATCGAGGTCGAGATCGTCTCGACCTATGACGGCGATGAACTTCCCGGAATCTGGACCGACCTGCGCGAACGGGTAACAGACGCGGCCGGCAACTTGCCCGACGGGGTGCGCCCACCGATGGTAAATGACGGGTTTGGCGATGTGTTCGGCATCTTCTTCGCGGTGACGGCAGATGGCTTTTCCGACGCCGAGCAACATGAACTGGCCCGGTTCCTGCGGCGTGAATTGCTGGCCGTGGATGGCGTGGCCGATGTGGATGTACAGGGCCTGCCCGATGAGGCGATCTTCGTAGAGCCCAGCCTGGCGCTCACGGTGCATCAGAATATCTCGCCCCAGCTGATCCTTGAAGCGTTGGCCAATTCTAACTCGGTCGCGCCCGCCGGGTCGCTAAGCGATGCGCGCACCCGCACCATCATCCAGTCACCCGAAGGATCCGACAGCGTGTCAGAAATCGCCGGTTTGTCCGTGGGCGTGGGGGGCGAGGTGCTGAACCTTGTCGATTTTGCCACTGTCAGCCGGGGCCGGCAGGACCACCCGGCGCAGATCATCCGGTTTAATGGACAGGAGGCCTTCACGCTTGGCGTTGCGGGGCTGGCTACCGAAAACATCGTCGATGTGGGCAACCGGGTGGATGCGCGGTTGGCGGAGCTGTTGCCGGAGCTGCCCTACGGGGTCGAGTTGCAGCCGATATACCAGCAACATGTCGTGGTGGACGAAGCCTCTGGTGCGTTTCTGGTGAACCTTGCCATGTCAGTGGCCATCGTGGTGGGTGTTTTGGCCATTTTCATGGGCTGGCGCGCCGCCGTGGTCGTCGGGGCAACCCTGCTGCTGACCGTTGTGGGGACGCTCTTCTTCATGGGGATCTTCGCCATCGAGATGGAGCGGATTTCGCTCGGCGCGCTGATCATCGCGATGGGGATGCTTGTGGACAACGCCATCGTGGTGGCGGAGGGGATGCAGATCGCCATGCTGCGCGGCAAATCTTCCCGCGATGCATCGGATGAGGCGGCGGGTAAGACGCAGATCCCACTGCTTGGCGCGACGGTGATCGGCATCATGGCGTTTGCCGGGATCGGGTTGTCGCCTGATGCGACGGGTGAATTCCTGTTCTCGCTTTTCGCCGTCATCGGCATTTCACTGTTGCTGTCCTGGGGGCTGGCGCTGACCGTGACGCCGCTGCTTGGGCACTATTTTTTCAAGCGCGGCACGTCGGGCGGGGCGGATGCTTATTCCGGTGCGCTTTTCCGGGCCTATGGTGCTGTGCTGCGCGGGGCGCTGCGGTTGCGTTGGCTGGTGGTCGTTACGCTGCTGGTGGTGACGGTTGCCTGCTACTGGGGCTTCGGTCAGGTGCGGCAACAGTTCTTCCCCGACAGCAACACGCCGATTTTCTTTGTCCACTATCAGCTGCCGCAGGGCACGCCGATTCAGACAACGGCACAGAACATGAGCGTGTTTGAGGAGTGGCTGGCTGAGCGGGAGGAGGTCGTGTCCGTGTCCACTTTCGTGGGGCAGGGCGCGACGCGGTTCATGCTGACATACGGGGCGGAATCCCCGAACCCCGCCTATGGGCACCTGATCATCCGCACTGCAACGCTTGACCAGATCCCCGGCCTTCAGGCCGATCTGGATGCGTTCGGCGCGGCGGCTTTCCCCGAGGCGGAGTTCCGCACCGCCCGGCTGGTCTTTGGGCCCGGCGGCGGAAACCCGATCGAAGTGCGCTTTTCCGGCAGCGACCCGGCGGTGCTGCGCGATCTGGCCGATCAGGCGGAACAGGTGATGCTGGCCAATTCCGACAACATCCTGGCCCCGCGCAACAACTGGCGCGAACAGGAAATCGTGCTACGCCCTCTTTACGCTACCGAACGTGCGCAAGCAGCAGGCATCACCCGCGACGACATCTCGACCGCCATGCGGCTGGCAACGGATGGGATCTCGGCGGGCACCTATCGGGAAAATGAGCGGTTGATCCCGATCATCGTGCGGGCACCACGCAATGAGGGCCTGACGGTGTTGGATCAGGTTGTCTATTCGCCGGTCGATGGCAGCCCGGTCCCAATGGAACAGGTTGTCGACGGGATGGGCTTTGAAGTGCAGAACACCTTGATCCATCGCCGCAACCGGGTGCCGACCATCACCGTTGGCGCGTCCATACCCACCGACCGGACAGCGTCAGAGGTTCATGCAGAGATCCGCGCGGCGGTCGAAGCGATTCCGCTGCCGCTCGGCTATGCGATGGAGTGGGGGGGCGAGTTCGAAAGCTCGAACGAAGCGAATGCGAGCCTGGGTGCGCAATTGCCGGTCACGATCCTGATCATGATCCTGATCTCGGTCCTGCTGTTCAATGCGCTGCGGCAACCGCTGATTATCTGGCTGCTGGTTCCCATGGCGGTGAACGGGGTGACGCTTGGGTTGCTTGGCACCGGTTTGCCATTTTCGTTTACCGCGCTTCTGGGGCTGCTCTCTCTGTCGGGGATGCTGATCAAGAACGGCATCGTGCTGGTCGAGGAGATCGACCTTGTCCGGGCCGAGGGTGCGGCTCTGAGAGAGGCCATCGTCACCGCCAGCACATCGCGCCTGAGGCCCGTGGTGCTGGCGGCTGCAACGACCATTCTGGGCATGGCGCCGCTGTTGTCGGACGCGTTCTTCGTGTCGATGTCGATCACGATCATGGGCGGTCTGGCCTTTGCGTCGGTTCTGACGCTGGTCGCGGCCCCGGTCTTCTATGACCTGTTCTTCTCGCGAGAAGAAAGGCGCAGAATGGCGGCTTAGAGACTGTTCAGGCCCTTGATCAGCACCTCAGGCGTTCCGGCGGCATCCATATGTTCGCGCAGCCGGGCATTATAGCCGCCGGGTGAGCTCAGTGCCTGCAACAGCGGCGCAAGGTCGTTTGACATCAGGTTGGACCCGACCAGCACGCGCAGGAAATCCTCGGCCTGTGCGGGGTCGCTGACCTTCGGCGTGATCCAATGTGCGGCATCGGCAACCAGTTTGACGGCCGGCGACAGCACCGCCTGCGCCGCCAGATAGGCCATCATTTCCGTGTTGTTTTCGACGGAATAGACACTGTTTTCGGGCGTGAAGAGCGTGTCGATCAGATCGGTCTGTCCCAAGGCAATGATGGGAGAGCCCCCCTTGGCGATGCCAGGAAAGGGCAGCATCAGGGCAACCGGCGTTGCGGGGGCAAGCATTGGAGCGAGCGTTTCCAGCGAAATGCCAGCGATGAAGGAAATCACCCTTTGACCGGCGTGAAAGTTCAGCGTCGGCAGCACGGTGGCGGCCTGATCCGGCAGCAGCCCAAGGAACAGAACGTCGCTGGCATCTACCACGCCCTGATTGTCCGCCACCATGACCCCGAACCGTGCCGTCAGATCGGCGGACCGAGCGCGGCTGCGTTCTGACACGGTGATCTGGTGGCCGTCGCCCGCGATGCCCTCGACCACTGCGCTGGAGATAGTGCCGGTTCCTATGAAGCCAAGCCGCATGTCAGAGATCCTTCATCAGTCGCAGGGCATCATAGATGGCCGCGTGGGTGTTTCTGGAGGACACCGCATCGCCGATGCGGAAAAGCTGAAAGCTGCCATCGGGGTTTGTACGGATCGCTTGCGGTCGACCGTTTAGGAAGGCGTCGTGATCCAACTCACCCCGGTTGAGCGACTCTTCTCGCAGGTCGAAATAGAGGTCCGCGAGGGGCCGTGTGCCGTAGTTAACGACGATCTGATCGTAGCGCTGTTCGTGGCTGTGGCTGCTGTAGTCTGTGCCGATGGTGGCCACCATCGCATTTCCATCGCGCCGGACGCCAAGCAGGCGGCGGGTGACGGTGAAGGTGGTCTTCTTGTCCTGCAACGCGCGCATGTAGGGGACGAGGTTCATCCCCATGATCTCGGGCGCGAAGCTGCGGTCGGGGGTCATGATCTCCACGGTCGACCCGGCATTCGCCGCGACCTCCGCCGCCATCAGCGCCGGGTGGTCGCCCGCTTCGTCATAGATCAGGACGTTCTCGGCGGGCCGCACATCGCCCGAGATCAGATCCCACGCACTGACCAAGAGGTCGCTTTCGCCCCGTTGTTCATGAAGCGCGGTAGAGGGAAGGCCGCCGGTGGCCACGATCACGATATCGGGTCTCTCAGCACGGATGTCGTCGGCCTCGGCCCATGTATTGAACCGAAACTCCACATCGCGGGCAGCGCATTGCGCCATGCGCCAGTCGACAATGCCGATCATCTCGCGCTTGCGCGGGTTCTGCGCAGTCAGCAGCACCTGCCCGCCGGGGCGGTCGGCGGCTTCGAACACGATCACATCGTGACCCCGTTCAGCCGAAACCCGCGCCGCCTCCAACCCCGCAGGACCGGCCCCTGCAATAACCACCTTCTTGCGGGAGCCGGCGGGTTTGATCACCTGCGGCATGGTCAGTTCGCGACCCGTGGCGGGGTTGTGAATGCACAGCGCCTCGCCCCCGCCATAGATGCGATCGAGGCAATAGGTGGCCCCCACGCAGGGGCGGATATCGTCCTCCCGCCCTTCCATGATCTTCTTCACGATATGCGGGTCGGCCATATGGGCGCGGGTCATGCCGACCATGTCGAGAAGCCCGGCAGATACTGCATGACGCGCGGTTGCCACATCGGGAATGCGCGACGCGTGGAAGGTGGGCATCCCGGTTTCCGCCCGGATCGATCCGGCAAGGTCCAGATGCGGGGCCGACCGCATCCCCTGAATCGGGATCATGTCTGTCATCGCCGGATCTGTATGGATGCGACCCCGGTTGACGTTGAAGAAATCGACCTGACCCGTGTCGCGCAGGAGCTTCGCGATCTCCAAGCCTTCTTCGGGGGTGATGCCGCCCGGTTCCGCTTCGTCTGCTCCAAGGCGGATGCCGACGATGAAATCTTCCCCCACTCGTGCGCGGATCTCTGCCAGAATATCCAGCGTGATTTGAAGGCGGGTCCGCAGGCTATCGGCACCATACGGCCCGTCCAGCCGGTTGGTCAGGGGCGACCAGAACTGATCCTGCAAGTGGCCATGCGCGATCAGCTCGATTCCATCCATGCCGCCCGCCAGCATCCGTTCAGCCGCGTCGCCATAGTCGCGGATCACTCGGGCGATGTCCCAATCCTCCATCATCTTGGGGAAGAAGCGGTGTGCCGGTTCGCGATCATCGGTAGGGCCGATGGAGGGCAGCCAGTCGCCCTTGCTCCACCCCGTGCGACGGCCCAGATGCGTCAGCTGGATCATCGCAGCACATCCATGGTCGTGCAGCCCGTCGGTCAGCCGTTTGATCCACGGCACGACCTCATCGCGATAGGCCAGCACGTTGTTGAAGGCGGGTGAGGAATCGCGCGACACCACCGCCGATCCAGCGGTTAGCGCCAAGGCCACGCCACCCTTGGCCCGCTCCACGTGATAAGCGCGGTAGCGGTCCTTGGGCATTCCGTCCTCGGGGTAGGCAGGTTCATGAGCAGTGGTCATGATCCGGTTGCGCAGGGTCAGGTGCTTTAGCTGGTAGGGTTGCAGCAGGGGATCGTTGCTCATGGCCGGACTCCGGGTGGTATTGGGGCGATGCTTGAAGGAATAGACACATGTGTCAAGTTCAATGCGCAGCTTCATTGCGAGCCTTGGGCCGCGCATGTTAGACCCGGGCCATGACCATCCAGAAACCCGACAAGTCCCATGGCTGGCGCGGCTCTGCCGATCTGTGGATCGACGCAGGGTATCAGCTGCTGATCGACGGTGGAGTCGAAGCGGTGAAGGTCATGCCTCTGGCCAAGGCATTGGGCCTGTCACGGACAAGCTTTTATTGGCATTTCACGGATCGTGAGGCTCTGTTGGAGGCGATTATCGACCGATGGGAAGCCAAGAACACTGGCAACCTTGTGGCCCGCTGTGCCGCACCTGCGGGGTCGGTCTGTGCCGCAATCTTCAACCTTTTCGATTGCTGGATCGATGAAGATCTGTTCGATTCCCGGTTTGATCTGGCGATCCGCAACTGGGCCCAGAATGACGAGGCGCTGATGGCGCGGGTCAAAGCCGCTGACTCGACACGGCTGGCCGCCATGTGCGCAATGCTGGAACGGCATGGGCAGAGCCCCGCAATGGCCGCGACGCGGGCCAATACGATGATCTTCACGCAGGTGGGCTATTACTCCTTGCGCCTGGGAGAATCGGTGCCCGACCGTCTGGAACGGATGCCGCCCTATGTGCAGGTGTTCACCGGCGAGGCCCCGAGCGAAGCGGAAATCGCCGAATTCTTTGCCCGCCATGGTACCAGACGCTAAGGCGCGCTTGTGCCTTCCGCACCCATTGGCCTAGATGCTGCCTCATGAAACTTCGCCGTCATAGCTCTGGTCACTGGATGGCCGTTCTGGCCTGGGTTGCTGCCGGTCTTTGCCTGCTGCCGATTGGTGCGGTGGCGCTGGCGGCGCTGACTGGTGGGCTGGATACGGTAACGGATCTGGCCCAGACCGTGCTGCCACGCTATGCGCGCACAACGCTGACCATGGTGGCTATCGTTGCAGCGGGAACGGCAGTGATTGGAACCGGAACCGCTTGGCTCGTCACCATGACCCGCTTTCCCGGCCGCCGAGTTCTGGAGATTGCCCTGGCGCTGCCTCTGGCCTTTCCCGCCTATGTGCTGGCCTATGCCTATACCGATTTCCTTGACCATCCGGGTTGGGTGCAAACCAGCCTTCGCGATCTGACGGGTTGGGGACCGCGCGACTACTGGTTCCCGGAAATCCGGTCGTTGCCGGGTGCAGCGATGATGCTGACGCTGGTTCTGTATCCTTATGTCTACCTGCTGGCGCGCGCGGCCTTTCTTCAGCAAAGCGCAACCGCCTATCTGGCCGCCCGCACCCTGGGCCGTGGTCCGTGGAGCGCGTTTTTCCGGGTCAGCCTGCCCATTGCCCGACCTGCCATCGCAGGCGGCGTGCTGCTGGCAATCATGGAAACCATCGCTGATTTCGGCACTGTCAGTTATTTTAACGTGCAGACCTTTGCGACTGGCATCTATCAAAGCTGGTTCTCCTTTGCCGACCGGGGGGCCGCTGCGCAGCTGGCTTTGTGCCTGCTCATGGCCGCGCTGGTTCTGGCAGCGCTGGAGAGACACCAGCGCGCGGGTCAACGTCATCATGGGGCAGGACGCCGGTTCGAGGTACTGGACCCGCCGGTATTGCGCGGTGGACGTGCGGCGCTTGCGGTGATCTTCTGCGCCCTGCCGGTGGTTTTGGGCTTTGTTTTGCCTGCCTGGCTGCTGATTTGGATGGGGCATGACAGCTTTGGCATCATCCTTGGCGACCGCTATCTTGGCTTCCTGCAGAATTCGCTGACGCTGGCCTCTGTCGCGGCGCTGTTCACCGTGACGGCGGCGGTCTTCCTTGGTTTCAATGCGCGGCTTCGTCCGACCCGGGCCAACAAGGCGGCAATCGGTCTGGCCGGGCTTGGCTACGCGGTGCCGGGCGGTGTGATTGCCGTGGGATTGATCGTGCCTTTTGCGGGTTTCGACAATGCGCTGGATGCGTGGATGCGCGAAACGTTCGACATCTCCACCGGGCTATTGGTCACCGGGTCGATCTGGCTGCTGGTCATGGCCTATATGGTGCGCTTCATGGCGGCTGCGCTTTCGGCCTATGACGCGGGGCTGTCCACCATCAATCCGAATATCGATGCGGTTGCTCGGACGCTTGGACGTTCGCCCTCGACCATGTTGCGCGGGGTGCACCTGCCGATCCTGCGGCCGAGCCTGCTGACCGCCCTGCTGATCGTTTTTGTCGACGTGATGAAGGAACTGCCCGCGACGCTGATTATGCGGCCCTTCAATTATGACACGCTTGCGGTTCAGGCGCACAGGTTGGCGGCGGATGAACGCCTGGCCGAGGCTGCGGTGCCGAGCCTCGTGATCGGGTTGGTGGGGCTGCTGCCGGTGATGATTTTGTGTTGGGGGCTGGGACGGGAAAATCGGACCGAAGCCGAGTTCATACCCGATCAGCAGATTATTGAGTGACCGGAAAAATTTTCGTCCAAAATTTTTAGTGCGCTCACACAAAAGGGGCGCCCTTTTCGGACGCCCCAGACAACCATCACTGTTGCCAGACCTTACGGCCAACCGACCTGGTTGAAGATGCGCTGCGCTGTGGCAAGGTTTGCAGCCACGTCTGATAGTTCCACATCATCGGCTACGAACTCGCCCAGACCGGCGAGCTCTTCGACCATCTCTACACCGTCTACAGCCGGATATTCGTTGTTGCCGGAAGAGAAGTAGACCTGTGCCGCATCCGAGGCGAGGTATTCGAGGAAGGCCACCGCTGCATCCCGGTTCGGTGCATTGACTGCGACGCCTGCCCCCGAGACATTCATATGCGCGCCGTTGCCGTCCTGATCGGGGAAGATAAAGCCGATCACATCCAGATGCTCAGTCACGCCATCTACCTGCTCGCGCAGGGCGCGGACATAGTAGTAGGTATTCGACATGGCCACTCCGCATTCACCCGATGCGACGCCGCGGATCTGGTCGGTGTCGCCCCCCTGCGGCGAGCGGGCAAAGTTGTGAACCACACCTTCCGCCCATTCGCGGGCGGCCTCTTCGCCCTCATGGGCAATAATCGAGGCCAGGAGGGTCTGGTTATAGGTATTTGTCGAGGACCGGATGCAGACCAGCCCTTCATAGGCGGGATTGGCCAGATCGGCATAGGTCGCGGGTGGGGTGTCCACCATATCCGTGTTGTAGAAGATAATCCGCGAGCGTTGCGAAAATCCGAACCAACGGTTTTCCGCATCCTGGAGGTTGGCGGGAATGCGCGTTTCCAGCACGTCGCTGTCGACCGGCTGAAGAAGCCCGGCATCCACTGCACGATTCAGGCGAGAAACATCGACAGTGATGAAGACATCGGCGGGCGAATTGCGGCCCTCGGCCTGCATCCGCGCCATCAGTTCATCTGCATCGCCTTCGATTCGGTTGATGGTGATACCGGTGGCTTCCTCGAAGCCGGAATAGAGGGCCTCGTCCGTATCATAGTGACGTGACGAATAAATGTTGAGCTCTTGCGCAGAGGCCATTGCGGCACTGCCGGCCAGAACGCTGGTTGCCAAAAGGGCGGAAATCGTGCGGGTCATCCTGTCAGTCCTCATCTGGTAGTCGAGTAAAATACTCGGATTACGGAGGGCATACCATTCCCGCAGCGCCTGTCAAGTATTCCCAATCAAAACACTCAGAAAATATTCCGGGTTGTAGACGTGCCGACCTTTATGCAGTGTGAGCCAGCTTTCGAGAGGGAGGAAAGCATGACCCCCGGCATGATTTTCCTGGTGCTGGCCTACGTGCTCAGCCAGTTCTATCGCGCGTTCCTGGCGGTGTTGTCCCCGGTCCTGGGGGTCGAGATCGGCGCGGGCGCCGAAGATCTTGCCATGGCCTCGGGCCTTTGGTTCGTGGTCTTCGCAGCGATGCAGATTCCGGTGGGTTGGGCGCTGGATCATATCGGGCCGAGGCTGACCTCTTCGATCCTGCTGGCGATCGGAGGCGCAGGTGGCGCGGCAATCATGGCGATGGCACAGGGGCCGATCTGGGTCGCGGTGGCGATGATGCTGATCGGGGTAGGCTGTTCGCCGGTTCTGATGGCGAGCTACTATATCCTTGCGCGCGATTATCCTGCTGCTGTGTTCGCTACCTTCGCGGGTGTCATTCTTGGCACCGGGTCGCTTGGCAATATCGGCGCCGCCCTGCCACTGGCCTGGGCGGTGGAAACCCTTGGCTGGCGGGAAACCATGTGGGGGCTGGCGGCGGTGACGTTGCTGGTCGCGGCTGCGCTGGCGGTGTTTGTCAAGAATCCGGCCAAGGCGGACCACAGCCAGAAGGGATCGCTGCTCGATCTTCTGAAGATCCCCGCCCTATGGTTCATCCTTGCCATCATGTTCGTGAACTACGCCCCCGCCGCAGGCATCAGGGGCCTGTGGATCGCACCCTATCTTGGCGATGTCTATCAGGCCGAAATCGGGCAGATTGGCACCGCCTCGCTGGTTATGGGGCTGGCGATGATTGCGGGCAATTTCTTTTACGGACCGCTCGACCGGGTCTTTGGAACCCGCAAATGGGTCATCTTCACCGGCAATCTCGTGTCGGGCCTGTCCTGCCTCGCGCTGTGGGCCTGGCCTGATGGGTCCGAGATCCGATCTATCGCCGTCATGGCTGCCGTCGGCTTTTTCGGGGCGACCTTCCCGGTCATCATCGCCCATGGCCGCAGTTTTGTGCCGCCGCACCTGGTGGGCCGGGGGGTGACGCTGCTGAACCTCTTTGGCATTGGCGGTGTGGGGATCATGCAATTTGCAAGCGGGCCGATCTTTGCGCGGCTATCTGTCGGCGCAACGCCGGCCGAGGCCTATAGCCACCTGTTTGGCCTATTCGGTCTGATGATCCTGCTTGGCTGTGTTGTCTATCTGTTCAGCACCGACCGCACAGGATAAGCCCTTTTGTTAGCGCATAACGGGTTTTCGCCGCATTGCGGCGGGAAACGGGTGGCCATCCGGGGCCATGACAGGTATGGCCGCGTTCAAACGCGAACAATTCCTGACGGAGACTTCCCCTCATGTCCCCGGACTTCCTTCCCCGGATGCGGGCCGAATGGCTTGGTAACATCCGTGCCGACCTGCTTTCCGGCCTTGTTGTGGCGCTGGCGCTGATCCCCGAGGCCATCGCCTTTTCGATCATCGCGGGCGTTGACCCCAAGATAGGGCTCTATGCCTCGTTCTCCATCGCGGTGATCACCGCCATTGCGGGCGGACGGCCCGGCATGATCTCGGCAGCCACTGCCGCGACCGCCGTTCTGATGGTGACGCTGGTACGCGACCACGGGCTGCAATACCTGCTGGCCGCGACAATTCTTGCCGGTGTGTTGCAGGTGGGTGCCGGGCTGTTGAAGCTGGGCACCGTCATGCGGTTCGTGTCGCGGTCAGTCATGACCGGTTTCGTCAACGCCCTGGCGATCCTCATCTTCATGGCACAACTGCCGGAGCTTATCGGGGTGCCGTGGCTGACATATGTGATGGTCGCCGCCGGGCTCGCCATCATCTACCTCTTTCCCTACATCACCACCGCAATTCCCTCACCACTGGTCTGCATCATCGCCCTGACCGCGGTGGCGCTGACCTTCGGGATGGACCTGCGGACCGTGGGTGACATGGGCGAACTGCCGGATACCTTCCCGGTCTTCCTGCTGCCTGACATTCCGCTGAACCTGGAAACCCTGATGATCATCCTGCCCTATTCGGCCGCTGTTGCCGCCGTGGGCCTGCTGGAATCCCTCATGACCGCGCAGATCGTCGATGATCTGACCGACACCACGTCGGACAAGAACCAGGAATGCATCGGCCAGGGTGTGGCGAATTTCTGCACCGGTTTCATCGGTGGTATGGCGGGGTGTGCCATGATCGGGCAATCCATGATCAACGTGAAATCGGGCGGGCGCGGACGGTTGTCGTGCTTTGTGGCCGGGGTCGTGCTGCTGCTGCTGGTCGTACCCTTCGACTTCATCGTGTCAGTCATCCCCATGGCGGCACTGGTGGCGATCATGATCATGGTTTCGATCGGCACGTTCAGCTGGTCCTCGATCAAAGACCTGCGCACACATCCGCGCAGCTCCTCCATCGTGATGCTGGCGACCGTGGTCGTGACGATCTACACCCACAACCTTGCCATTGGCGTTCTGACCGGTGTGCTGTTGTCGGGCATCTTCTTTGCCGGCAAGATTGCGCAGCTTTTCGCCGTCACGTCCGAGCTGTCGCAGGACGGCAAGACCCGCACCTATCATATCCACGGGCAGCTGTTCTTCGCTTCGGCCGACCAGTTCGCCGCCGCGTTTGACTATGGCGAAGTGCTGGATCATGTCATTATTGACGTCACCCGCGCGCATATCTGGGATATTTCCTCGGTTGCGGCACTGGACATGGCCGTGCTCAAATTCCGCCGTGACGGGGCTGAGGTTGAGATCAAGGGCATGAACGAGGCGTCTTCCACCATCGTGGACCGGCTGGCCGAACATGACAAACCGGGCGCGATGGACCGCCTGATGAGCCACTGAGGAGATCGGATATGGGCAAGATCATCGCATTGGTGGATGGCTCCATCTACTCCGAAAGCGTCTGCGACCACGCCGCATGGGTGGCCAAGGGCAAGGGCTGGTCGGTGGAGGTCATCCACATCCTGGGCCGTCGGGACGAAAGCGCCGATCCCCGTAACCTCAGCGGCAACATTGGCCTTGGCGCGCGCACGGCGCTGCTGAATGAACTGGCCGATCTGGATGCGCAACGCTCCAAGCTCGCGCGCAAGCGCGGGCAGGCCATCATCGAGGATGCTGTGGACCGGATCGGCTCTGAAGGTGTCGAGGTCACCGGGCGGTTGCGGTTGGGTGATCTGGTCGAAACCCTGCGCGAATCCGAAGCCGATGCCGATCTGGTCATCGTGGGCAAACGCGGAGAGGCCGCCGATTTCGCGTCAATGCATCTGGGCAGCAACCTGGAACGCGCGGTGCGTTCATCCTCAAAACCCGTTCTGGTCGCCTCGCGTGCCTTTCAGCCGGTACGCAAGCTCCTGGTGGCTTTTGATGGCGGAACCTCTGCATTGAAGGCGGTGGACCATATCGCCCGGTCGGAACTTTTCGCGGGGCTCGCCATCCACCTGCTGACGGTCGGGTCCGAAACCACCGAGGCGAAACGTGCCATCGAGGGCGCTGCGGCGCTGCTGAAAGGTGCAGGATACGAGGTCACCTCGGAAATCGTGCCGGGCCAGCCCGAAACGCTGATCGCAGACCGCGCCGAGGCGCATGATTTCGATCTTCTGATCATGGGAGCCTATGGCCATAGCCGCATTCGAAACCTCTTCATCGGTTCCACCACGACCGAGATGATCCGCGCCTGCAAGGTGCCAGTGCTGCTGTTCCGTTAACGCCCTTTCGCCGCCGCCCGATTGCCCCTATCGTTTGCGGGTAATTCAGGGAAGGACGAGGCGATGTCAGGCAATTCGGACAGGTTTCTGCTGCTGTCAGACAGCGTTCTGGAAGGGCTCGGCATCTCGGGCAACGAGATTGTCGACGCCATCGAAGCGGCGATTCATCAGGACGCGGCGGGCCAGATTCTGACTGCACCGAAATCTGCCGTGGTGCCCGCTGACGGGCGCTACATGATGACGACGCTATCGACCTCCGACGCACCAGACCTGACCATCGTGAAATCGGTCATGGTCAGCCCCCGCAACCCCGACCGGGGTCGCCCCGGCATCGATGGCGCAATCCTGATTCAGGATAGCGAAACTGGGCAGATGCGGGCGCTGGCAGAGGCGGGATGGATCACCGGTGTGCGCACTGCGGGCCTTTCTGCCGTGGCTGCACGCAGGCTGGCCAATCCCGCTTCGCAAAGCATCGCCTTCATCGGTTGCGGGGTGCAAGCGCGCAGCCATCTGGCGATTTTCAACGATCTCTTCCCGCTGTCTTCGATCCGGGCCTATGGACGCGGGCAGGCCAATATCGACAAACTTTGTGACATGGCGAAGGGGCTGGGGCTGAGTGCCGAGGTCTTCGACGACCCCCGTGCCGCCATCGAGGGTGCCGACCTGATCGTCACTTCCGTCACCCTGAACTACGCGATCGAGCCGTTCCTGAGCGCTGACTGGGTCAAGCCCGGCGCCTTCGCCACGATCACCGACCTTGCCCTGCCCTGGAAGCAGGATAGCATGGGCGCCTTCGGTCCGCTGTTCGTCGATGATCTGGTGCAGGAGGAAGCCAGCCCCAAGAAGCTGGTCGATCCGTCGCTGGTAAATGGCGACCTCAAGACTCTGCTGACCACCGGTCCGGGGGAATTCAGTGATGACGCCCGCCGCGCCTTCGTCTTTCGGGGCATCGCCATAGGTGACTTCGCCATTTCCCGGTTGGCGTTCTTGCGTGCCGTTCAGGCGGGCGTGGGGCAGGATGTGGGTTGGTCCGGTTAATCGCTCAGCCGAAATCCCCCTGGCAGAACCAACCGCCCGACACCGCGCCCCCATGGGCGTAGAACAGCCATAGCCGCTCGCCGGTTTCGGTTTCCACCCGCCAGTAGTCGCGCACGCCGCTGCGCCAGTTGGGATCATCCAGCCACCATTCCGGCGCGATCCGCTCCGGCCCCATGCCGCCAAGCGTCACGAAACTGCGCCCCCTCCAGCGGAACTGGCCGGGCAGATCGGGTTGGTCCTCGGCCTGCACGGGTTCGGGGCGGAACAGCGTCAGGGGCCTGGGTCGGGGGCAGCGTGGCCAGTCCCTTGCCGGTTCCGACCACGCGGCAGCCAGAGTGCTGGAGGTCTTTTCCGGGATGTGGCTTTCGGCGGGGTGCTGGCGGGTGATCGCCTCCAACCCCACGCGGGCCCCGATCCGGGCCATCAGATCCTCCAGCCCCGTATCGCGCCCCTGCCGCGCGGCGGCCTCTTCGGTCGCGGCCATGCCACCCTTGATCTGCCGGGCATGGACGGGTTCGGTGACCGATGCCACCAGCCGCAGCATGTCGATGCCGAAACCGGGGTCGATATCGCCCAGTTTCATCGCCAAGAGCGGGCGGATGCGGTCGGGCTCTGCCCCTGGGCGCGCCAGCCCCACCTCGATTGCTTCCATACGCCCCTCTGCCAGCGATAGGTCCAGTCGCACCCGTCGGGCGCCACGGCCCTTGGCTTGCAATTTCTCGCATAATGGCGGCAACAGCCGGTCGATCCCGGCCAGGATATCCTCCTCCAGCCCGATAGGCTCCGGCAGGCTGAGGCGGAGCGCGAAATGGGTCTCGGGCCGGGCAGGGGCAATTGGCTCGGGCTCCAGCCCCAGGGCCTGATCCAGCCGCCGCACCACCCCCTGCCCAAAACGACGGGCCAGCGTGGCGCGCGGCGGTCCAAGCAGGTCGCTGACCCGGTGCAGCCCCAGCCGGTTCAAGCCCGCCACCGTCGCGGAGTCCAACCGCAGCGCGGCAATGGGCAGCCCACCGATAGCGGCCCGCGTCTGCCCCGGCGGCGCAATGGGTGGCGCCCCCCCTGTGACGGTCCGTATGGGTGCCGCGCCACCCTTGGTCCAGTGCCGCCGCTTGCCCGCCCGTGACCGGGTCGCACGTGCCTCCTGATCTATGGCATCGCCATTACGCGCACTTACCGTGCCCTGACCGGAATAGCGCGCCAGTGCCCAGGCTGCGCCGCCCGTATCGGCCAGCCCCGCCCGCACCGTCAGGCGCAGCTCCGCGCAATCGGCCTCGACCTGCGCGATCAGCCCCGCCTCGCCGCCAAAGAGATGTGCGCACCCCGTCAGGTCGATCATCAACCCCTCGCGCCCTTCCTCCGCCACCCAGGGCGAAAACTTGCCCGCCCACCGGCGCAACACTGTCAGGAAAGCCGCCTCACGCAGGCGATCTGCGGGCCGTGTTTGCAGATCAGGGCAAAGCGCCCGCGCCTCGGCAAGTGGCAAGCCAAGCGTTAATCCTGCCCCCGACGCCTCCCGCGAGAGCGAGGACAGCACCCGCGCATTCCCCACCTCCTCGACCACGGCCAGCGGTTTGTCGCATAGCCCCCGGTCCAGCCGCTGCACATGTTCGGCGGCCAGCCGTGGAAACCACAACGACAGAATCCTCCGGCAGGGATCGGGGTTTTGCAGGGATGTGCGGGTCATGTGGCAGCATGATGTTCATGATATGTTCTCAATATCTAACGCGACCAGGGCTAGGAGTCGAGTCCACCCTGTGCCACCATAACCTCATGGAAACGCTCGCCAGCCTCACCGCCCGCTTCCCCCGCCCCGGACGGCTTGACTGGATCGGCCTGCGCCCTGAGCGGCGTGATGATATGCAGTCGGTGGACTGGGTCGAGATCCTCGACCACGGTCTTGAAGGTGATCACTCTCGCCCCGGCAAACGCGCGGTGACGCTGATCCAGTCCGAACACCTGCCGGTCATCGCCGCCCTCGCCGGGCAGGACAGGGTCGATCCCCATACGCTGCGCCGCAACCTCGTGGTTTCCGGTCTCAACCTCTCGGCCACCCGCGGCCTGACCCTCGCGATTGGCAGTGCCCGTCTGCTCATAACCGGCCCCTGCGCCCCCTGTTCGCATATGGAAGCGGCGCTCGGCCTCGGTGGATACAATGCCATGCGCGGCCATGGCGGGTGGTGTGCCAAGGTGCTCAGCCCCGGTCAGATCACTCTCGGCGATCCAGTCACGATCGCACCCTGATCCCTTCTTCTTTGAAAAATATCCCCCGGTCGCAGGTACCCTGCCGTCTCCAAGGGCGCAGACCTCTGAAATGGCAATGCGACCCCTTCCAGGATCCCGTGGCAACGCGGCCCGAGGAGGGCCCCGAAGGGGCTTGACGAGGGCCGCTCCCGCCGCGACCTGCCCGTGGCAGAT